>CARDEQ010000096.1:0-5639 GCA_948958005.1 uncultured Clostridia bacterium | reverse complement strand
ACATCTACTCTAATTCCAAGATTATCTGCAATTACACCAAGCTTAAACTTTTTATATTCAGGAAACATATCTCTTGCTAATGCTAATGTATCAATGTAAGTATTATTAATTTTTATATTTTGAAGTTCTGCAAAATGCCTAATAAATCCCATATCAAAATTAGCATTATGAGCAACAATTACACTATCTCCTGCAAATTCTAAGAATTTAGGAAGCACTGTTTCTATTGTATCTGCATCTCTTACCATATCGTCTGTTATATGTGTAACTTTTATAACCTCATAAGGAATAGGCTTTTCAGGATTTACAAAGCACTCAAAAGTATCAATTATTTCTCCATTTTTTATTTTAATTGCACCAATTTCTGTAATCCTCTCTGTTCTAAAAGAAAGCCCTGTTGTCTCTATGTCGAAAACACAATATTCTGTATCTAAATCTTGATTTTTTGAATTATATACAGTAGTTTGTCCGTCAGGAACAAGATATGCCTCAACTCCATAAATAACCTTTATATCTCCATTATTATCCTCTACTACATGATTTGCTTTTGGGAATGCTTGAACAACTCCATGGTCAGTTATAGCAATAGATTTCATCCCCCAACTTCTTGCCCTGTTAATTAAGTCTTCAACAGGCGTAACACCATCCATTTGGCTCATTTGAGTGTGCATATGCAGTTCAACTCTCTTAACCTCACTATGGTCTTGTCTAGTATTCTCCTCCTTTGCAGATGCTTCTAATACATTTTTTGCCATAATAACAACTTCCTTTGAAAAAGGATCAAACTGAGCATCTCCTGCAACCTTTACTCTTGGTGCAGAATTGATTCTATCCATAACCTTGTCTTTTTCATCAGCATTAATAAAAGATTTACATGTAATTGTACAGCTTCCATCAAATACATTTATCATTAATAAGAAGTTACCTGTTTTAAGCTCCTTAAGCTCTTGTTTAATAATTTTACCACAAATAACAACCTTCCCACTATCCATATTTACATCTTTAACTTTAATCAATTTATCTGGAATTTTAGTTTTTTTGTTTCCAATAATCATTGGAGTAATAGGCTCTTCCTTTTCTTCTCCCTTAGAACTCTTAACTGACTGTTTTTTTATATCTTCCTCAATATTAATTTGAACTTCACTCACTCTAAATCTAGACTTCAAATAATATTCAAATTCTAATTTTTCTCCATACTGGATTTTATCACTAGACTTTAAATCAATAACCAGTTTATTAGATTTTTTAAAAATATTAACATTCAAAATTTCACAATCTGCAATTCTTCCTCTAGTCTCATAATCTTTAAAAACTAGCTTAACTAACTTCGTTTCATTTGTCATTTATTTGCCCCCAATTTTTACATTTATCTTTTATATTTTATATCAGTAAATTAGAAAAATCAAGACTAGAATTTTATTATTTCAAGCAAGAAAGGAAAACAAGGAAAAACAAAAAAAAGTCAAATCAAAGGCAAGAAAAAAAAAGACAAGGGAAGGCAAGGCAAGGGGAAAAGACAAAGGGACGGAGCTTTTGTCTTAAGGAAAATCCATCATGCTTTTTCTTTTAAATTTTATCAACTTTATAAACCATGAAATAAAGTAAATATTTCATAAAAGAACAAAAAAATATTTTTATAAATAATTTAAAGAGTTTTGTAAAAAGACCTATGAAGCTTCTTTATAAACACATTCTCTTATATAAAAGCATGCTCGATTTTTCTTAAGACAAAAGCCCCGTCCCCTTGTCTTTCCTTGTTTTTTCTCTTTTTTCTCTTGTCTTTCCCTTGGGCTTTTTTTGCGCAAAAAATTTCCCCTTATGGGTGGAAATATCAATAGAAAAAGTCAAAACCAAATAAACCAAACTATTTTAATTTCCACCCATAAAGAGAAATCTTTTTTATTTTTTCTGTGTTTTCTATTATTTTCTTACACTTTTTTATGCATATTATTTCTATTTGGGAACTTGCTTTATAAGATGTAGTCACAATTTAACTATCACTTATATTATAGTCAATATAAGACTAATTGTCAACAGTAAATTTGCATATATTATAAAATGTTTATATTAAGTTTAGAATAGTTCGTATTTTATATTAGCAGGAGGTCTAAAATGATAAGATTAAAGGATTTAAGGGAAGATAAAGATTTATGTCAGAAGGATTTGGCAAAAATTCTTAATATATCTCAAACAAATTATAGTAAATATGAATTAGAAAAAATCAATATTCCAATAGAAACCTTAAGAAAGCTTGCTATATACTTTGAAACAAGTACAGATTATATTTTAGGATTAACAAATGAAAGTGCACCATATCCACGAAATTCAATGAAAAAAATAGGTTAGTAAAGTATTTATTAAAATTAAAAAACCACAGAAGCTTACTTCCATGGCTTTTTTTATTGGCTTTAACTTTTGGCTTAATTTTGTGTGTATGGTAACATCGCAATATGTCTACATCTTTTTACTGCAACAGTAATATCTCTTTGATGTTTTGCACAAGCTCCTGTTGCTCTTCTTGGTAAAATCTTACCTTTATCATTAATAAACTTCTTTAATTGTTCTGGATTTTTATAATCTAAAACTAAGTTTTTGTCTGCACATAATGGACAAACCTTTTTTCTTTGTTTTCTAAACTTAGGATTATAATCGTCATCATTATTTCTGTTATTTCTTCTATTATTTTGTTTTTTATCCATAACTATTGTTTACCCCCTATCTGTTCTAATATCTAAAATGGCAAATCGTCATTTGCTGTCAACTCAAATTCAGAATTACCACCTGCAACTTCTGCTCCAAAAGTATTTTCAAAGCTTGCACCAGAATTTTCTCCAGCACCTTCTCTTTTACTATCTGCAAAATAGGCTTCTTCTGCAATTACTTCTGTAACATAGTGTTTTTGACCTTTATCGTCGTCCCAATTTCTAGTTTGTATTCTTCCTATTACACCAACTTGTTGTCCTTTTTTGAAATATTTGCTACAAAATTCTCCTTGTTTTCCCCATGCAACAATATTTATGAAGTCTGCTTGTCTTTCCTCTCCTTGTCTTACAAATCTTCTGTTTACTGCTAGAGAGAAGCTAGCAACTAATGTATTGTTTGTTTGAGTATATCTCACTTCTGGATCTCTTGTAAGTCTTCCCATTAAAATAACTTTGTTCATTTATTATTCCTCCTTAATCATACATTTTTGTCTCCATATCTTTGTTACATATCTAAAATAAAGATTATTCTTCGTCTTTTCTAACTACAATAAACTTAACAATCTCATCTGTAATTCTGTAATTTCTCTCAAGTTCTGCAATTAGCTCTGGTTTAGCTTCAAATTCAAATACAACATAGTAACCTTCTGTATTTTTGCCTATTTCGTAAGCTAGTTTTTTAGTTCCCATTTCATTTACATTTGAAACTTTTCCCTCAGTATTGATCAAGTCTGTAAATCTTGTTATTAAGGCTTTTCTTCCTTCTTCTTCAACATTTTGACCAATAATGATTATACTTTCGTATTTATTCATTATCTACACCTCCTTTTGGCTATATAGCCCACTTTAAATTGTGAGCAAGGACAATAAATTTTTATTAAATTTATTTGCGTTAATTATTTTATCACGGTTTTTCATATTTTGCAAGCTTTTTACTAAATTTAAATATTTTTTCCTACTGTATGGTATACATATCCATCATAGTTAATTCCCTTCAAATAATATACAATATGAGTTTCCTCGTTTACTATATATCTATCTGTTGAATCAGGTGATCTATATCCTGCACCATAATTCAAGGTCTGCATACTTATATCTAAAGCCTCTAAATCTATTGTATAATATGTGTCTCCATCTGTTGTAGCTAAATCATCAATTTGCCCTGCAAGAGTTGATTTTGATATTGCAAAATGTGCGTTTTCTTCCTTATATATTGGAAGTTTTCCTTCCTTCACATAGTAAGTTGCAATTCTATTGTCTAATAAATCAACATCATTTTGAAGCTTTGTTAATCTTGCAAGATTAAGTGATGTATATGTATTCATTGATAATGCTACTGTAAGTATTGCAAGCATTATCACAGTAATTACAAGCGTTAATAAAGTTATTCCTCTTTCGTTTTTTAAATCTTTTATCATGTGTTTTTCCTCCTAATAGATTATCCATTTACATTTTACTATTAATCTTAATTTATTGCAATATAATTTTCTAAAATTTTATACATCTCTTTTCTTATTTTATATTTTTTATTTTCTGAGATTAATATTATCCATATATATATAATGGCAAAAATCAAGGAAAAATTTTGAAGAAAAATACTTAAATAAATTATGGAAATTGTAAGTAAAATTGCTGTTATATTTGAAATAATATAAACTAATTTTAATGTTTTAATTTTTCCGACCGATATACACAATATGTACTTTAGAATTCTTCCCCCATCAAGTGGATATATTGTTATTAAGTTAAATATGAAAATCAAAATATTTATATAAATTAGAGTTAAATTTTTGAAAACTAATATGAATATCAAGTTTACAGCTGGACCCATGCATGCTATAATTAATTTTTTTAAGCTAAGTAAGCTTGATTTACCGTATCTTTTTATTATAGTTTTTAGTGTCTATTTTAAAAGAAGCTGCAAATCCGAACAGGCATAATTTGAAGCTTCTCTAGTCTAAGCCCAAGCAAAAGCCCGCATACTATATGTCCTAATTCATGAAATAAAGCAAATATCATTAAATAAATGTACATTTCTAGTTGTTTTGTTACAAAAAAAAATAAAACAAATATAAATATTTTTAAATCTAATTTTATTTGCAATGCCTTATATCTCCTTAAAATTCTATCATAAGCCTAGGATCGATACAAACATCATTTACTCGAATTTCAAAATGTAAATGAGGTCCTGTAACATCTCCGTGTTGCGCCAACTTCTGCAATCTCCTGCCCTTTTGACACCTTATCCCCGAACTCCGTACTAAAAGCTTGTTACAATGTGCATACACTGTTTTAACTTCATTGTTTTGGAGCATGATATAATTACCATAGCTAGGTGAACGCTTAGCTATCACAACCTCTCCATCGGTTGCAGCAAATATTTTAGTTCCTGTATTTGCACCCACATCTATTCCCTTATGATATGCAGTAATAACACTAGCATTTACTTCTCTTTGACCATATTCAGAAGAAACTATCCCAGTAACTGGTAAAATAAATTCATAGCTTCTTCTTATCCTTTCAGTCTCACTTTCTTCTGTTTTACTAATTTCACTTTGTGTAAGACTTTCCTCTTCATCTATAACGCTTTCATTAATCATTGCTGTTTGTGTACTTTCGTTTTGTTCACTTGTTTCTTCTTGATTTTCAGGCTGATTTTCTGTATCCTCTTTGCCCTCTTCATTATTATTCAAATCTTTATATAAATATGTATTTAAAGATTGCACCATATTGTTATATACACCATAAAAATCATAATCTATTGAAACAATTTCTTTTACTTTAGCGATTGTAGCTTCTGAAAAATTATAATTGGTAGTATTAATCAGATAAAACATACAATATAGTAAAAGACAAATTACAATTTGCAAAGTGAGTTTTTTAACTATTCTATAATTTTTAGGTGTTTCACTCACATTTAAAGTAGCTCTTTTGGTT
>CARDEQ010000095.1:0-5645 GCA_948958005.1 uncultured Clostridia bacterium | reverse complement strand
ATCTCTTTTGGATATACGCACCCGATATTTATTTTTAAATCCTCAGCAGTTCTTTCTCCAATTATCACATTGTGCTTTCTTTTAATAAATTTGACTACTGCCTCGTCAAATTTATCTCCTGCCACCTTTAGAGAAGTATTCACAACTGACCCTCCAAGTGATATTACTGCAACATCTGTTGTGCCTCCACCAATATCTACAACCATATTGCCACATGCCTTCGAAATATCTATGCCTGCACCAATCGCTGCTGCAATTGGTTCTTCTATCAAATATACTTTTCTTGCACCTGCTTGAGTTGCAGCATCTATTACTGCCTTTTTCTCTACTTCTGTAACCTGTGAAGGTATACATATCATTATTCTAGGAGAGAATATTGTTCTTCCGCATATTTTATTTATAAAGTATTTTAGCATCTTTTCTGTTACGGTATAATCCGATATTACTCCATCTTTTAAAGGTCTTGTTGCAACTATATTTCCTGGTGTTCTACCGAAGCATTCTCCTTGCTTCTTGACCTACCGCCAATACTTCACCTGATAGTTTATCTACTGCAACTACTGATGGCTCTCTTAAAACTATCCCTTTTCCTTTTACATAAGCTAGAACCGTCGCCGTTCCTAAATCTATTCCTATATCAAGTCCAAAAGAAAACATATTTTTCTCCTATTCTAACAAAAAATTGTAATAGATTTGTTTCTCTTTTGTTACAAATCCATTACAATTATATTACAATTATATAATTTTTTCAATAGCTTTATACAAATATTAATATTATTTTTTTGCTTCATTATAAATATATGTGTTATTATTGGTATTTCCTTTAAATGCGCTACTTTGTAGGCATACATAAATTAATCCATTACTAAAAAGGTAAAAAGCTATGACAAGTAATACCCATGTACCTAGTTCTTTTAATCTTCCCATTTTTCTTTTTATGATACAAAACCTGTATCATATCTCCTCCCTCTTTAATTATACCTATATTATACACTATTTTTAAAAGCTTTTCAAGATTTACTATACAAATTACCTACATCAAACTTTGAATTGCTCTCAATATACCCAATTTTCCATATTCATATGTTAATCCACCTTGTAAAAATGCTATATATGGTGGTCGTATTGGTCCATCACATGAAAGTTCAATTGATGACCCCTGTACAAAGCTTCCACTCGCCATAATTATTTTATCTACATATCCGTGGCATATCGTATGGTGTTGGAACTGCATTAGAATCTATTGCTGAGCCCTTTTGTATTCCTTGGCAAAACTTTATTAATTTATCTGCCTCTCTAAATTCTATTGTTTGGACTATATCTGCGCGCTTCTCCTCTGCTTTTGGAGATACAGCATATCCTAACTTTTCAAGTATTTTGCTTGCTAGAATTGCTGTTTTCAGGCTACTTGCGACAACGCTTGGTGCTAAATATATACCTTGCAGGAAGCCTCTATTTGCACCCAAAGTAGGTCCGCACTTCTTTTCCAAGCCCAGGAGCTGTTAGTCTTTCTGAAATAAGCTCTACATACTCTGTTCTTCCTGCTACATACGCACCGATTTTGTGCAATTCCTCCTCCTAGATTCTTTATTAATGAACCGTACAGCTATATCTGCTCCAATTTCTATTGGTGAAAGTCTTTCTACGAACTCACAGTAGCAATTGTCTATAAATATGATTACTTCCTTATCTACTTTTCTTATTTCTTTTATTACTTTTTCTAACTTACTTATGCTTAAGCTCTCTCTCGTTGAATATCCTCTTGACCTTTGAATATGTATTAATTTTATTTTCTTTTTTTGCAAAGCTTCTACAATTTTTTCTATGTCAAATTCGTTTTCTCTCAAATCAATTTGTTCATATTTTACACCAAAGCTTTGAAGTGAACTAGCATTTTTTCTTATTCCAACGACTTCATCTAGTGTATCATATGGCTTTCCGTGAAATTGCAAGCATAATATCATTTGGTCTAAGTAATCCAAATAACGCTACTGTTAATGCATGTGTTCCGGAAATAAATTGCATTTCTGAAACATTATTTTTTTGAAATGCCGTCAATACTCTTTGACTATTATATAAAGCGTCCTCCTGAATTTTTGAAAAAACCTCTATTAGCTCTTTTTCACTACTTATTGCAATTTCTTCTAATTTTTCACTTATACCAAATTCCTTATACATCTTCTTATCCCCCATACTAACTAGATTTTTTTGCTACTATTACCATTCTTCCGATTTTCTTGTGAATATTCACATGTAATTAATGTTATAATTTGTTCTCCGTATATTGCTGACATTCCTGTATCATATATGCTTTCTTTTTTACAATTATTTACAAATGCATTAAATTCGTCTTCATTAGAAAATCTAGTTTGATTATAGTATTTAAACACATCTTGCTCATCCTGATAGAATATTTTTGATTTGAATACCGCAATTATATTATATTTGTGTTCCTCCTTTTTTGTTGCTATTTTAATCGTTTTGTGCAAATTAAAAAAAAGCTTGTCTTTATAATCTAGTAATTGTTTAAACATAGTACCATCCTTCATAGAATGTCCATATATAATCAAGTTAGAATATTTGTCATTTAAATTACATTCTGACTTCATAAAAATGGAGCCATGAGTTGATTTTTCTTTTTTATAATTATGTGTTAAATAATAACTATTGTCGATATTTTGTAGTAATGGATAATCAATAACAGTATTATCGATTTTTATCCATCCTATTATATCTTCATTTGTATTACCTGCATATATGGCTTTTTTTACAGTTTCTGGCATAGTTTGTTTTGCTTCTGTATTGGTAATTTCATTATTATGATTTTCATCTATACTCGTATTTTTATTTACACCTATATTTGTGTCTGCATATATATTTACATTTTCAAATATCTCATTATTCTCTGCAATTATTGTATCTATTTCTTCATACATCTCTTGATTTTTATTAGACTTATATTGTTCAAAGAGCATATAAACCAGTATTACAGCTATTAAAACCATAAATGCAATAGATATAAATTTCATATCTTTTCTAATTTCTTTGCTATGTTTCCCTTCTTTATACCTATCCATATTAAATCTCACCCTTTAGAAATTTAAGGGTAGTGAATAACTACCCTATCTATCTAATTTTTATATATATTTTGTCTACATATTGCATATCCAAGCACTGCTAATACTAAACTTACAGCTGCAATCATAAGTTTATTTACTGTACCTGTTTTTGGTTCTTCATCCAACTTATGTTCTGGTTTCTCTGGCTGTTTGTCTTCTTCTGGGAGCTGTATAGAATCATCCTCTGCAATTACATAAGTTGAAAAGTGGTCTGTTTCAAATTGTGCATAGTTTACATTATTTATCGATATTATATTTACTTTGTATTCTTCTTTTCCGTTTTCTCCAATTCTATATGCAACTAACTTTTCCATATTGAAGCCTTCTGGAGCTGGAATACTCACTCTTACTATTCCATTTGGCTGAATTATTGCACCATTTAATATCAAGTTTATATCAAAAGCTACGAATTTATTTATATCTGATAATACTTGTTTTATATTATCATATACTATTCCATCTACTATTGTATCTACTTCCAATATTGTATCTTCTGATATAACTCCTGTATCAAATTCTAATTTTATATTTGATTTCATATTTGTTATATTATTTATAGTTGGCTCTGTTGTCGGAGAAACACTAGGCTCCAAGATTTCATCTGTTTCTACTCCGCCTACTTATTAACTTATCACACTTTGCACAATATGTATCACCTGTATAACCGCTTGGTTGTGTCTGTCGCTAATATTACATTTTTTAGTATTGTATTTTCATGATTACAAACACTATAAATATTTTCTCCTAGTTCAACAGGTTCAAATCCATCCTTGCAGTATTCTACTGGTACTGGAGCATCAAAAGTTCCTCCACTTATTTTTGGCATATTATATATAGCATTTCCATCTTCGTCTTTTTCATCTAAAGCAATTTTTTTCCCTTCTGTAATAAATATTCCACCTTCAATATTAATCTCTCCGTCTGTTTTATTTATTCCTAATATCGCTTGTGATGCTGCTTTAAAAGTCCCACTTTCAATAATCACATGCCCATTTCTATCACACCATACAGCATAATGTAGAGTTCCTTCTGCTTTTACATTTCTTATTATAACATTATTTGCATTATATACATTTATTCCACCAACAGTAGTTACATCTTCAATAGTAACATTATTTGTTGTACTGTCATCTCCTATAAATAATGCACAAGCCCCACCTTTTGCATCGAATGTGCCATTTTTCATTATGAAATTTGTTCCTTTAAAAGCAGTCTTTGAATTAGTAGCACTTATTTGGTGTTTGTTTAAATCAATAGTTTTACCAGAAGCATTTAACATCAATCTATCTTCTGAAGATGTATTAAGACTATCTAAATCCACATCTCCTGTCAGAATAATAGTATTATAGCTTTCACTTCCTATTGCTTCTGCAAATTCCTCTGCCGTTGCAACATAGGTGGTATTTTCCTCTACTGCGCTTACTTTCAGTGGCATTATAATCATTAGCATAATTATAATCACTAAAATCTTAATAATTTTTCCCTCTTTAGTTCCCATATTAATTATTATCCTTTCGTATTTTACGTTCCATAAATTTCGCAAATATTATCATATTATTATTGTAAAACACTTTCTTTATTTATTCAATACTTTTTTGTGAATTTTTCTTCATTTTTCGGCAAAAAATAAGTCAAATGATAATTTTAGAAAGTCCTTTCATTAATTAAGCCTTCTAAAGCTGCTATTTAACATTCATTTTTAATTTCTGTAACTTATTTACTGAAATAAATCTCACATTATTCGTTATTTATTGGCATATTAAAAGTACATCTAAATTGCTTCAAAGCTTGAATAAATAATCGATTTGTTTTAAATAAAAATTCTCCGTTTATTTTCATATAATTGTTCTTTAATAAAATAGTCTATTTGAATAATCTTTAACTCTTTCTCTTCCTGACTTTTCTTTATATATTACATTTCCTTGTTAATCATAATAACTTGATTTGCCATTTGAACGCGTATATTTAATTAGTGTCCCACCTCCCCTTGTTATGCTAATTCCTGTGTTGGTGGTACTATCTCATTTCCTTCGAAATCTACAATTGCAGAATATGTATGTACATCCTCTTCTCCCATTGATATCCTTGCAAAATTGTGACATATATCTGTACTTTTAATATTTCTATTATATTTCTTTACTAAATCAATAATTTACTATTTATCATAATTATTGTTTAAGATAAATACTTTAGGAAAAACAGAAATCTATGCATGGAGTACAGATGGAGGTAACTATCAATCGGAGGAAAAAAATGAGCAAGTAAAATATGATAATATTGCACCAAGTGTAAATGGAGTAGAAATAGAAGGTACAAAAGGAGAAAATGGATGGATTACGTCAACAGGTGAAATAAGAATAACAGCAAGTGACAATGAAGGAGGAATAATAGCAGGATATACATATGAGGTTTACAACATGGAAAATGTGCTTCAAAAGAAAAGTAGTGGAATTATAAAGATAGATACACCAATACCAGTAGAAACAGATGGAATGTGGAAGGTAGCAATAACAGCAGTAGATAAAG
>CARDEQ010000094.1:0-5680 GCA_948958005.1 uncultured Clostridia bacterium | reverse complement strand
GATAAAAACTATGTGATATATGGACACAACATGAAGGATGGTTCAATGTTTGGCTCATTAAAAAAGATATTAACAAAGGAATGGTACAATAATCCAGAAAACCTAAATATAACCTATAAAACAGAAAATGAAACACATACGTACAAAGTATTCTCAATTTATGAAATACCAGTAGAAAGCTATTACACAAATATGGGCTTTAAGACCGATGAGGAATACCAAAAATTCCTAAATACACTAAAAGAGCGTAGTAAAAAAGATTTTGGAATAAATCTAAATGCATCAGACAAAATACTAACACTATCAACCTGCGCAAGCAATAGCAACAATAGAGTAGTACTCCATGCGGTGCTAGAAGATTAGACTACAATAAAATAAAAAATCCCTAATTTCTAATAGAATTAGGAATTTTTTTTGCCCCTCCACATATATATAATAAAAAAGGAAAATATGAGGAGGAGAATATATGATAGACGCCATAAAAGAAAGCCTATGTATAAACAAAATTGTAGGGAGCAAAACATTTCAAATAATGATAGAAGGAGATAGCATTATACCAGATATAAAACCAGATATATTAAGAGACATATCAACTTCGCGGAAATGTTTGTATATATAAGAAGGAGATATTAGAAGGAAAAATAAGGCTAGATGGAAATGTAGATATTTACCTAATGTATCTAGTAGACGGCGAGGGAAAAAGTACAAGAGCATTTAACGCTAATATTGATTTCACCGAGATATTAGACTTTGCAGGTGTTAAAAGCGGAATGACACTTGATGAAAATGTTACAATAAAGAAAATAGAATGTAAGGTGTTAAATGGAAGAAAAGTAAGCTTTAAAGTTCTGCTTGAACTTGATGCACAAGTTTTCCTAAATGAAAACGAGGAAATGATAAGAGAAGTAAAAGGAGTAGATGATATTGAAGCTCAAATATCTTCATTAAAAATGAATTCTCTTGTTGGTCAAAACTCTTGTAAAACATCTGCAAAAGAAACCATAGTAATAGACAGCACTGATAATTTAGAAGAAATACTTTCAGTGGACTTTAATATTGTTAATAAAGATACAAAAATCAGTTACAATAAAGTTCTTGCAAAAGCAGATGTGGAAATGAGAATATTATATTTAACAGATGACCGGAAGAATAAAAAGAGCAGAAGAAAATATTCCAGTAATGGGATTTATAGATTTAGTAGGAGTTTCAGATGATGACTTATGTGATGTAAAGTATAAATTGAAGAATATTCTAGTCAAACCCAATGCAATTGAGGAGCATTCAATAAATGCAGAAATAGAGCTTGAGATATTCTGCAAAGTATTTGGAAACAGAGAAGTGAGTATAATACAAGATATGTACAGCCCAAGCAGGAATTTAAGCTTTAATCAAAACCAAGTAAGCACGATGGTAAATATGCAAAATACAAGAAATGAAGTAAATATAAGAGAAAAGGTAAGATTAGAAAATGAAGAATATAGTAGAATTTGCGATGCATCTGCAAAAGCGGTAATAAATGAAAAAAATATAGGAAGAGATGTTATAAAATACACAGGTGACCTAAATTTAAGATTTATTTTAATAAATAGTGAAGAAACAGAAACCAGATCAGAAGAGGTAACATTGCCATTTTCTTTTAGTCAAGAGATAGAGGGAATAAATAAGGATAGTAGGATAGATTTAGAGTTAACACCTGTATTTCAAGAATTTACAAAGGATGGAGCAGAAGTGCTAGCAAAAATTGATTTAGAGGCAAGAACAAATTCGTATAATCTAGAAACAATAAATGTAATAAATAGCATAGAAGAAGGAGAATGTGAAGATGAATTTCCATATAGTATGGTAATATATTTTGTAAAACCAGGAGACTCTTTATGGAAAATAGCAAAAAAGTTTAGAAGTACTGTTGCAGACATATCAAGGATAAATAACATAGAAAATCCAGATAAAATAAGCGTAGGAATGCAATTATTTATACCAAAAAGTACAGGAGCTAGGAACCAAATACCAATAAATGTATAAAATAAAGTATGGATAAAATTTATACAAGAAAAAGAATAAGATTACCAAGTGTAAGATATGTGGGGTTCAAAAATGGCAAAAACAGCCGTAAACAAAAAATAATTTTTCAAGCACTAATTATATTAATAATAGCATTTATGACTTTAAATTCGATTGTGAGAAGTGTAGAGCCTATAATAAATAGAGTGTGCAGGGATGCAGCTATGGCAAAGGCAACATTAATTTCAAATAATATGGCAACAGAGGTAATGAAAAAGTACACATATAGTGACTTTGTAACAATCTCAAAAGACTCAAAGGGAAATATTACTATGCTTCAATCAAATATAATAACAATAAATGAAATAACCTCAGATGTAGCAGCTAAAATTCAAGAGGAGTTAATCCAAAGCGAAGAAAGTTTAGGCAAGCTGAAGCTTCGGAAGCTTCACAGGAACAAGACTATTTTCAGGTATAGGACCAGACATAAATATAAAGTTTTTAGACACAGGGACAGTGGAAACAAAAGTAAGGTCAGAGTTTGAAAGCACAGGAATAAATCAGACTATACATAGAATTTACCTAGATGTAAAGTGTAAAGTAAGTATTTTAACACCATATAATGTGGTAGAGGAAACAATAACAAATGAAGTAGTATTAATAGAAAACATAATAGTAGGTCTAGTGCCATCAACATATTACAACTTAGAAGGTATGGAAAAAAGTAATTTGGTAGATATAGTAGAATAATAGAATTGACCCTTAAATCATGAGGGTCAATTCTATTATATTGTAAGAAAACATTAGTAGTGATAGCTATTTATTAAAGGAAGGACTAAGTATATTAGTTTATGTAAGCACATTTATCAAATTGATTTTACAAATAAGTAAAAATAAATCAAAAATTTACTAAAATGTATTGACATCTAACAATAATCATGATAAAATAGGCACATGCTGAGATTGGAGGTGAAAATATGACAGAAGAACAATTAAAAATACTATTGCAAGAATTAAGAGACAGATTTGAAGGCTTTGACAAAAGATTCGATAAACTAGAAGAAGGTCAAAAGGAGTTAAGAGAAGATGTAAATGAACTAAAAGAGAATGTAAATATACTTAAAGAAGATGTAGCTATACTTAAAGAAGATGTAGCTATACTTAAAGAAGATGTATCAGGTTTAAAAATTAATGTAAGTTCACTAACTGAAGATCATGAAACTCTAAAAAAGGCAACAGGAGAAATACTGAAACTTTTGAAGAAGGAAGGTGAAGAGTGCAAGAAGGACAGAAAAGCTATACATAAAGAAATTGACAAAATTAAAACAGTAGTAGGCTTGAGTTAGATATATTTTTTTCTTATTTGCAAAATTTCTATTGCAATAAAATTTTGGGGGAAAATAGATGTCTTATAAATGGACACTAAACTAAAGGTGTTTATTTATAAGGCATCTATTTTATATATTAATAATTTTTAATTCTAAATATAATTGTTAAAACAAAAACAAATTCCTAGTGTTCTTTTACTGGAATTTACTTTTAAATTTAAGTTTTTAAAATAAAATTACCCAAAACCCTTGACAAAAGTAAGAAAATAGTGTAAAGTAGAATAGCATTACACATGTGAGGTAAAAAAGTATGGATAAAAATGTTCAAATTGGCTTGTTATGTGACATCTACGGAGAGTTATTAACAAAAAATCAACAAAATGTCTTAGATTTATACTACAACGAAAATTTATCTTTAGCAGAAGTTGCAGAAGAACTAGGCATAACAAGGCAGGCAGTAAAAGATAGTATTGCGAAAGGAGAGAAAAGACTTTTTCGGATTAGAAGAAAAGCTAGAAATTATGAAAAAAGTTCAGAAACAAGAAAAACAAATACAAAAGATATTATCTGAATTATCAGAAATCCAAACTAAGTATACTGACGAAGAAATTGCAGCTATATTAGCAAATGTAATGAATGAGCTTAAATGTTTAGCGTAAAAACAAAAAAGGAGAGAAAAAGTAATGGCATTTGAAGGTTTATCAAGCAGACTCCAAGGAATAACACAAAAGCTTAGAGGAAAAGCAAGAATAACAGAAAGTGATTTAAAAGAAATTTTAAGAGAAGTAAAGCTTGCACTATTAGAGGCAGATGTTAACTATAAAATAGTAAAAGAATTTATATCAGAAGTAGAAAAAAAGGCATTAGGTCAAGATGTGCTTAAATCACTAACACCAGGGCAACAGGTTGTAAAAATAGTAAAAGACGAGCTTGTAGAATTGTTAGGAGGAGAGGAAAGTAGAATAGCTTTCACACCAAACCCACCAACAGTTATAATGTTAGTTCGGATTACAAGGCTCAGGAAAGACAACGACCTGTGGAAAGCTTGCAAATTTACTCAGAAAACAAGGGAAAAAGCCATTGTTAGTTGCTTGCGATGTATACAGACCAGCAGCTATAAAACAATTACAAGTTGTAGGAAATAGCCTTAATATTCCAGTATTTGCAAATGAAAACTCAAAAGATGTAGTTCATATTGCAAAGCAAGCAATGAATATTGCAATGTCTAAACTAAATGATGTAGTAATACTAGACACAGCAGGAAGACTTCATATTGATGAGGAGTTAATGCAGGAATTGCAAAATGTAAAACAAAATGTAAAACCTCATGAAATTTTACTAGTAGTAGATAGTATGACAGGTCAAGATGCTGTAAATGTAGGAGAAACCTTCAATGAAAAACTAGGAATAGACGGAGTAATTCTTACAAAGTTAGATGGAGATACTCGTGGAGGTGCAGCACTTTCAGTAAAAAAAGTTACAGGTAGACCAATAAAGTTTGCTGCAACAGGAGAAAAACTAAGTGATATAGAAGCCTTTTATCCAAACAGAATGGCAGAAAGAATATTAGGCATGGGAGATGTTTTATCAATAATAGAAAAGGCTGAAGAAGCTCTTAGTGATCAAGAAGCAATCGAACTTGAAAAACAATTAAAAAAGCAAGAATTTGATTTAGATGATTATTTAGCACAATTAAGACAGATTAAGAAAATGGGTTCTTTCTCATCAATACTAAAAATGCTACCAGGTGTAAATAAGCTTGGAGACATAAAAGTTGATGATAAAGAATTTGTAAAAATAGAAGCTATGATTTGTTCCATGACCAAAAAAGAAAGAAGAAATCCAAAAATATTAAACGGAGGTAGAAGACAAAGAATAGCAAAAGGTTCAGGCACAACAGTGCAGGATATTAATAAATTCATGAAATCATTTGAAATGACACAAAACATGATGAAGCAAATGAAAAGTAAAAAAGGTGGCATGAGAAAAGCACTAAAAGGAATGAATTTAGACAATATTGATTTAAAGAACCTAAAAATGTAGTTATTAACTTTTAAAAAATATATTTTATAAAGAGGAGGAAAAAGCAAAATGGTAAAAATCAGATTACAAAGAATAGGAAAGAAAAAAGCACCTTTCTATCACATCGTAGTTGCAGACTCAAGAGCACCAAGAGATGGAAAGATAATTGAGCAAATTGGAACATATGACCCAATGAAGGAGCCAGCAGTTATTAATTTAGACAAAGAAAAATGTGCTACATGGATAAAAAATGGTGCAAGACCAACAGACACAGTAAAAGCTTTAATCGAAAAAGCATAAGGAGGAAAACTTAAATGAAAGAAGTTTTG
>CARDEQ010000093.1:0-5793 GCA_948958005.1 uncultured Clostridia bacterium | reverse complement strand
ACTTCTCAGGGTTCTAGACAGCTCCATCATGTCATTATAGAGCCTGTCCCGCTCTTGCTTCTTTTCATGTTGATCCATTACAATACCTCCTGTCATAACGACATGTGATTTTGGGTTGAATTATGCAAATTTTGATACGAACTAATTGTAACATATAGTAGTATTTATGTCAAATATAATGTGTCAAAATGCCCCGTCCCCCCTGACCATTGACCATTATATATTTTGTTGCAATTTTATTGCATTTTGATTTTGATTATGATATGATTGTGTAGTAAATTAATTATATTTTATGGATAAAATGGAATAATAAGTTAATAATAATAAATGAATTTAAAGGAGAAAAAACAAATGCAAAACCGTCAATTAACTAAAGAATGTGGTATTACTCTTGTTGCACTAATTATCACTATCATAGTACTTATCATATTAGCTGCTGTAAGTATAAATGCAGTATTTAAATCACAATTTATAGATTTGGCACTTCAAGGCACAATAAATTATGCAGAAGCTCAAACTAATGAGCAAAAGAAGATGGAGGCTTTGGATAGTTATATGCAAGGTGCTATTAAGGATATAGATGGGAAAAATCCCACTCCACCAGTTATTGATAAGATAAATGATATTGGAAAATATATTGATTATACTCCAGCTCTTGGAGCTTACACAGCAAAAGCTCAATATACAGGTTCTGCAGATATTAATCCCTTACATGTTGATTACTCTAGTTTTTATAATATTGTTCAAAATTTTTCTACTGAAACGAAGCTTAAATGGAGAATATTTAAAATTGATAGCAAAAATTTATATTTGATATCAGATAGACCACCAATTGAAAGTGGATATAATAATGGATTATTATATTTACATGGTCCAAATGGATATAATAATGGAGTGAAATTATTAAACGATATATCTAAAGCATGTTATAGCAATAGTAGTTTAGGTGCCGAGGCTAGAAGCTTAAGAATAGAAGATATAGAGGCTGTGACTAAATTTGATTATAAAAATTTTTTAGCTGAGGACAATTCGACTGGATTTTGCCAAAAATATAATGGTACAAAAACTTACAAATCAGAAAACTCAAATTATCCAATGATATGGAAAGAATTAGAAAATGGGAGTAATGCGATAAATAATAGAAGTGTACAAGAAAATTTTATAAATGGAACTAATCGAGGTGAAACTGATACTACTTTTTTGGGAAACCATTGGCATTATAATTATTCTTCAGAAAATGCAGCTTCAGAATGGTTAGATAGTAAATATTATGAATTGTTAATTAGTCCAACAAATGATTCAAATTATTACTCATATTACTATCTTTCATCTAGATTTATTGCATTTTATCAAAATCATTGTTCTTTTGGGCTTCAATTTATCGGCCATCAGAATTTTAATATATGGTCAACTGATGTTTATGACTCAAAAGGAAATAACATTCGGTGCTTTAGCAGGAATACGCCCAATAGTCTGTATACCATTAAGTTCATGTAACATAACTGAAGGTGGATTAAATGGAGCTGATTTCCATATAGAACCTAATACTTAGTTTAGTTAATAAGAAATTTCTATATAAATTCTAAAAAATAAATCTCACAAGGCTAAAGAAATATGACCTTTTGAGATTTATTTATTTATATTATCAGTTTGTTTTAGATTATTAGTACCCTGGTTTTTCTAATAAATGAAACATATTCTTTTTATACTCTTCAACTCCTGGTTGATTGAATGGATTTACTCCTAATATCTTCCCTGATATTGCACATGATAATTCAAAAAAGTATATTAAATGTCCCATAACTCTTGCATCTAGCCTATCTATATTTATTACAATGTTTGGTACTCCACCTGATACATGTGCTTCAATTGTTGCCTCCATTGCTTTTTTATTTACATAGTCCATTGTTTTTCCACTAAGATAATTCAATCCATCTAAGTTGTCTTCCTCCTCCTTCATTGGTATATCTGATGCTGCTTCTTCTATATTTATTACTGTTTCAAATAAGTTTCTCTTTCCTTCTTGAATATATTGTCCCATAGAATGCAAATCTGTTGAAAAATCAACTCCAGCAGGAAAAATACCTTTTCCCATTTTTCCTTCACTCTCTCCAAATAATTGCTTCCACCATTCTGTAAAATAATGCATTTTTGGTTCATAATTGACTAAAATCTCTATGTCTTTAAGATTTTTGTTCAAAATATTTCTTGCAACAGCATATTGATAACATTCATTATATTTTAAATCACTATCAAGATATTTATCTTGTGCATCCTTTGCTCCTTGCATTAATTCGTCAATATCAACTCCTGCAGCTGCAATTGGTAAAAGTCCTACTGCTGTTAGTACTGAATATCTACCACCAATATTATCTGGAACCACAAAGGTCTCATATCCTTCTTCATCTGACAATTCTTTTAATGCTCCTTTTGCTTTGTCTGTTGTAACATATATTCTTTTCCTTGCTTCCTCAACCCCATATTTGTTTTCCAATATTTCTCTAAATATCCTAAAAGCAATTGCTGGCTCTGTGGTAGTTCCTGATTTTGATATTACATTTATTGAAAAATCTCTATCTCCTATTACTTCAATCAACTCATTTAGATAAACTGGACTTATACTATTTCCTGCATACAACATTTGTGGTGTTTTTTGCTTCTTATAGTTATAAAATGAACTTGTTAGAGCATCTATTACGGCTCTCGCCCCTAAGTAAGAGCCTCCTATTCCTATGCTTACAAATACTTCTGAGTCATTTTTAATTTTCTCTGCTGCTTTCTTTATTCTATCAAATTCTTCTTTATCATAATTGCTTGGAAGTTCTAGCCATCCTAAAAAATCTTTTGGAGCATTTGGATTTGTACGTAGAGTCTTATCAATTTCTTTAACTCCTTCTTTATATTCTAAAATCTTGTCCATTCCAATACTTGTATGACTTAAATCTAATTTGATATTTGGCATAATTTTATCCTCCTTATTTAATTTAGGCATTTTTGATAAGTGCTGGGAATACTTGTTTCTTTCTTGAAACCACTCCCTCTAAAAACATTCTATTATTTTCAATTTTCTTTTCAAAAGCTTTTTCTGCGATATCAGCTCTATCCCCTAAAATTATTGCTTCTGAATTGCTATTTATTATATCTGTAATGCAAAATATAAATATATCTATTCCGTTTTCATTTATAAATTTATCCATTGCTTGTTCAATTTTTTCTTGCTCTTTTAAAACATCTTCTATATCTGCTGTATTTACCTGTGCAACCTGTATATTTATGTTATTAGCTTCTGTTTTCTTTGAATCAATACATATTAACTCTTCTGGTGTAAAATCGCTTAAATCGGTTCCTGCTTTTAGCAGGTCCATTCCAAAAGTGTTTAAATCTATCTGTGCAATTTTTGCAAGTTCATTTGCAACTTCTATATCTTTTTTAGTACAGGTTGGTGATTTAAATAATAGTGTATCTGAAATAATTGCACTTACCATAAGTCCCGCAATCGTTTTATCTATTTCTATATTATTTTCTTTATATAATCCATAAATCAAAGTTTCTGTGCAACCCACAGGCTCTGCTAAGTAATATACTGGACTTGCTGTTTGAAATCCACATACTGCATGATGGTCAACTACTCTTATTATATTTGCTTTTCCTATTCCATCAGCACTTTGTGCAAAGTCATTATGGTCTACTAAAATGACCTTTTCTTGTTCTTCTAACTTTTCAAGAGTTTCTGGCTCTTTTATATTAAAATAGTTTAGTACAAATTCTGTTTCTTTATTTATCCTTCCAAGTTTATATGCTTTTGCTCCTTCATTTCCTAGCTTCTTTTCTAAATTCTCCATTAGTAGACTTGATGTAATTGAGTCTGTGTCTGGATTTTTATGTCCAAATATCGATATTTTTTCCATGTTTTTTTCTCCTTTATAATTTAATTATTGTTTCTAAAGCTAATTTTATCATTTCATTTAATGAATTTTCTCTTTCGCTTGCAGTAAGTCCTTCTGCCTCTTTTGGAGCATCTACAACTGTGAGAAGACAAGCAGCCTTTTTGTTTTCTCTTTTTGCGTTATAAAAAAGTGCAAATGCTTCCATTTCTGATCCTAAGAGTTCTAAATCTTTTGGAGCACGTCTTACAATTGCATCTTTATCAGGAACATACAAATCAAAGCACTCGTTACAAAGCATGTCTCCTTTTATATAGTTTATGCCTTCTTCTCTTGCTGTATTCTCAATTATTTCATTCAAATTACTATCTGCTGCTTCAATGTAACATTCTTTATTATCAAAATTATATGCGTAATTTCCTTCTGTATAAGATCTATCAACAAGAATTAAATCTTTTAAATTTAATTTGTCTGAAATTGCACCACAGGATCCAATTCGTATAATAGTATCAACTTCATAAATATGAAATAATTCATAGGAATATATGCCCATACTAGGCATGCCCATACCATGTGCCATAACAGAGATTTCTTTATCCTTATATTTCCCAGTATAACAATACATACCTCTAACACTATTTACAAGTTTGCCTTCTTTTAAATAATTCTCAGCAATATATTTAACTCTAAGTGGATCCCCTGCCATGATGACTGTTTTAGCAATCTCGCCTAATTTTGCTTCATTATGTGGAGTCACTCTGCCTCACTCCTTTCATTAAAATATGCTCTCATTATATCTCATTGTCTAAACCTTTTCAAGAGATTTGAAAAAATTCTTACTATATAAAAAATCGCCTTGAATTTTTTAACTCAAAACGACTTTTTCTTTATTCTTTTCTTTGCACATTTGTTAAGCCAAAAGCTCTATCCCCTTGTATTAAATTCCAAATCTTGCTTTGTCTGTATTATAATTTTTTTGTATTTCTTCTGAGCTCAATGCTCGATCATATATTCTTGCTGCATATATTTTTCCAATAAATGAATTGCTAATATCCTTTATCCAAGTTGTTCCAGTGATATTAAACATCCATATATTTGAATATTTTGTATCTTGTATATAAAATTTTTCTCCATATCTTTGCATGCTTTCACATTCAACACCATTTACATACACTTTCTTTTTCCCATTTCCATTGTTATATGGCTCTGCTACTATCGAAATACAATTAGCTTCATTTCTTAAGCTTGTAGTCATATAATCTTCCATATTTCTGTCATAATAGCAGCCCCAGACGGTACGTCCCGTCCCTAAACATATGCCACTGCCAATATAAGGCAGAGTGTTCCTTCCTATTATTCCAAAAATATCTCTAGAATTTGTAGTTCCATCTTCATCTGCTCTTATTAGAACTTCCAGTGTTCCTTCTGTAAAGTTACATATTTCTGGAATATTTTGTGAACTCATATACATAGTACTTGCTGTTGTTTGCACAATTCCATCTTTTTCCCAGTATCTTTGTTCACCTAATCCATAATTATACATTATTAAATCTCTATTATTTCCTGATATATCCTCCCATATTGTGGCATTATCTTTATGCCCTTCTCTTGTATTTTCTATTCCATCATATCTTGCAATTAATTTATCTTCTATATATTTTTTCTTTATTTGTTCTCCCTGATTATCCTTATCTCCATTATTAATTCCAATTTCAGATATTTTATTTACTACATCTTGCAGGTGTCCTGATAAGTCCTCCATTTCTTTATTTTCTTCTACTTGTGCCTTTGTGTAATCCTCTATACTTTTAATTGCTATTCCGTATAAAGTCACTTTTGAATACCTGATTTATGGATACTGCTGCTAATATTATTAATATGATTATTGTTATAATTAATGCCACCATAG
>CARDEQ010000092.1:0-6057 GCA_948958005.1 uncultured Clostridia bacterium | reverse complement strand
CCAACAACAGGATTGCATATTGCAGACGTCCATAAATTAGTAGATATTTTGCAAAGACTGGTAGATACAGGAAACAGTATAGTAGTAATAGAACACAACTTAGACCTAATAAAAACAGCAGACTATATCATAGACCTAGGACCAGAAGGGGGAGAAAAAGGAGGAGCAATAGTACAAGTAGGAACACCTGAACAAATAGTAAAAAATGAGAGAAGTCATACAGGACAATTCTTAAAAAAATATCTCGAATAGACACTAACTTAACAAAAAAACATGTCAGAGTGATGTATATTATTGATGTGTGAGGAACTATTAGAAGAAACCAAAACAAACCGTGGACAGAGGAAAAACCTCTGCCCACGGTTCTTTTTAAATTAATCAAAATAATTAATGATTGTTTTGGTTATTTTGGTTGTTATTGTTGTTATTATTTTTGTTTTGGTTATTTTGATTATTGTTGTTATTTTTCTTATCCTTTGACATAATACAGCACCTCCATGTTTAAATCTATTTATATTATTAACTTAAAAAATAAAAAATATACAACAAAACAAAAACAAAACTTTGAGAAAAGAAAAAAGAGGAGGCGAAAAGGAGGCGAGGAGGAGACGAGGAAAGAGAAAGACAAGGGGACGGGGCTTTTGTCTTAAGGTTCAAATCCTTTTGAAATCCCAAGACAAAAGCCCCGTCCCCTTGTCTTTCTCTTTCCTCGCCTCCTCCTCGCCTTCTCGCCTTCCTTCTTTCCCTCTTGCCTCTTGTCCAGCTCTTGTTGGTTAGCTTATTAGCAAGTTTAATTGAAAATATCTTGATTTTTCAATTAAAAAATGGTAAGATATTGTTATTAAAAAAAGGATGTTAGATGTGAATATGAAGGAAACGATATTTTTAATTTTAGGACTAATTTTATCAGTTATTGGAGTAATATTGATATATGATGCAAGGGGTATTTCGAAGAAAATGTTTAGTTTTGGAGATCAAAATGAAGCGACAGCTGGACTTAAGATACTTGGATTTTTTATATCAATGATAGGAGTTTTAATCATATATTTTAATATATAAAGGAAATATAAGTTATGGGAACAAAGAAGGTAGAAGATAAACAAAGCAAAATGCAAAAAAAGAAAAGAAGATTAATTGTTATGTTTTGTATAATTGGAATATTATTAATGCTAGTTGTAGGATTTTTTGTAGGAAAATTAGTATATCATTTAATGGAGGAAAAGGGTTCACTTAAAGATGTAGAAATGAATATACTACATTTAGGAGAACAAACAAATCGGAGAGCAGGAGGGAGAGGATAATTTGACATCAGAAAATGACAGTAAAACAAAAGAGCCAGAAGTGACTCAAACTCCAGAGCCAACAGCAATACCAGCAGAAAAACAAAAGGAGCCAGCATATTACATAAAAGTGAATTATGGAGCAAATGTTGTAACAATATACAAAAAGGCTTCAAGCCGGAGAATATACTGTACCAGTAAAGGCAATGGTATGTTCGTGCCGGAACATCAACACCAACTAAAGGCGTATATCCAATGACAGACAAATATACTTGGAGAGCATTAGTTCGGAAATGTATATGGACAGTACGCATGCAGAATAACAGGCTCTATATTATTCCATTCAGTTCCATATGAAAAACAAGATAAATCAACCCTTGAATGGTGGGAGTATGATAAATTAGGTGAAACAGCTTCATTAGGCTGCATAAGACTAACAGTACAAGATGCAAAATGGATATATGATAATTGTATTAAAGGTACAAAAGTAGAATTTTATTCAGATGAGAACCCAGGTCCACTTCGGAAAACCTACTGCACAAAAAATAAGTGAGGATGTAGAAGTTAGAAATTGGGATCCAACAGATCCAGACAAAAAGAACCCATGGAAGGAATATGTAGATAGGGAGCAAGAGCCAAGTAATTCACAAGCTAACACAAATAATACAAATAAAGCAGATAAAACTAATAATACTACTAATAGCAAAAACAATACTAATAATAATGTAAGTAAACGGAAACAGTATACTGAGTGATTAATAAATTGGCAGACTTAAGGTCTGCCTAAATATATAAAATGGAGGAATTAATAATGTTAAATAAGTATGAGCCAAATGAATTTGAAGAGGATATATATAAAGAATGGAACGAGAATGGATATTTCACACCAGTAGTAGACAAAACAAAAACACCATATACAATAGTAATTCCACCACCAAATGTAACAGGAAAATTACATATGGGACATGCTTTGGTTATGACACTTCAAGATATATTAATAAGATACAAAAAATTAAGAGGCTTTAATACTCTTTGGATACCAGGAACAGACCACTCAGCAATTGCAACAGAGGTAAAAATCGTAGAAAAACTAAGAAATGAAGGAAAATCAAAAGAGGGTATAGGAAGAGAGGCTTTTTTAGAGGAGGCGTGGGACTGGACTCGTAAATATGGAGGAACTATCATAAGTCAGTTGAAAAGATTGGGATGTAGTTGTGATTGGACAAGAGAAAGATTTACTATGGATGAGGGGCTTTCAAAAGCAGTAGAGCATGTATTTGTTAAGATGTATGAAAAGGGAGCAATATATAGAGGAAATAGAATGATAAACTGGTGTCCAACCTGCAAAACTTCATTGTCAGATGCAGAGGTGGAGCCAGAAGAAGAAACATCACATTTATGGTACATTAGATATTATACAAAAGATAAGAAGGAATATGTAACAGTTGCAACCACAAGACCAGAAACAATACTAGGAGATACAGCAGTGGCAGTAAATCCACAGGATGAGAGATATAAGAATATGTGTGGTAAAAAAGTTATAGTTCCTATTATAAATAGAGAAATTGAAGTAGTTGCAGACGAATTTGTAGAAAGAGAGTTTGGCACAGGATGTGTAAAACTAACACCTGCACATGACTTTAATGATTACGAGGCAGGTATAAGACACAAGTTAGAAATGCCAGAGGTTTTTGACGAAAAAGGAATAATGCTAAATCTAGTGCCAAAATATGAGGGAATGGATTTAATGACAGCAAGAAGGGAGATAGTAAAAGATTTAGAAGAACTAGGAGTGCTAGAGAAAATAGAGGACTATACACATAATACTCCGAAATGTTATAGATGCCATAATACAGTTGAGCCAAGAATATCAATGCAGTGGTTCATGAAAATGGAGGAGCTTGCTAAGCCAGCAATGGAGGTTGTTAAATCAGGAAAAATAAGATTTGTTCCAGATAGATTTGATAGAACATATTTCCACTGGATGGAAAATATAAAAGACTGGTGTATATCAAGACAAATTTGGTGGGGGCATAGAATACCAGCATATTATTGTGAGGACTGCGGAGAAATCATGGTAAACAAAGAGGCACCAGAAAAATGTACAAAATGTGGAGGTAAAAAAATACACCAAGATCCAGACACACTAGATACATGGTTTAGCTCAGCACTTTGGCCATTTTCAACCATGGGATGGCCAGATGAAACAGAGGATTTAAAATATTTTTATCCTACAAATACACTAGTTACGGCTTATGATATAATTTTTTTCTGGGTTGCGAGAATGATATTTTCGGGGCTAGAGCATACTGGAAAACCACCATTTGATACAGTATTTATGCATGGATTAGTTAGGGATGCACAGGGAAGAAAAATGTCAAAGAGTTTAGGAAATGGAATTGACCCGATTGATATAATAAAAGATTATGGAGCAGATTCTTTAAGATTTTCATTAGTGCAAAATATGACATTAGGAAATGATGTAAAATATTCAAGTGAAAAGGCAGGGGCTGCTAAAAATTTTGCAAACAAGATTTGGAATGCAGCAAAATTTGTAATATCAAATACTGATAAAGAAGCCTTGGAGGCCTATAAAAAAGAAGACTTAACAGCAGAAGACAAATGGATTTTAAATAAACTAGATAAATTAGTCTGTGAAGTGACAAACCATATTGAAAAATATGAAATAGGAATTGCAGCCAATAAAATTTATGATTTTATTTGGAGTGAATATTGTGATTGGTATATAGAAATGAGTAAGCCAAGACTATATAGTGAAGATGGTAAAACAAAAGCAGCTGCTATATATGTTCTTAACCATGCTCTTGTAACATTTTTGAAATTATTACACCCATTTATGCCATTTTTGACAGAGAAAATATACAAAGAGTTACAAAACGGAAGTATAATGCTTGAAAAATGGCCTGAGATAAAGAAAAAATTTGAATATGAGGAGGAAGAAAGAAATATTGAAGCTATAAAAAATATAATTGTAAATATAAGAAATGTAAGAGCAAGTATGAACGTAGTGCCAAGCAAAAAAACAAAGCTTATATTTGTTACAGAGAAATATAAGGAGCTTATAAATTTTTCAAGTGAAATTTTAAAGAAGCTTGGATATGCAGAAAGCATAGAGGTGGAAAAAGATAAGAGGAATATTCCAAGTAATGCTATATCAATTGTAGGTGAAGGGATTGAGGTGTTTATTCCTTTTGAAGAGCTAGTAGATATCGAAAAAGAATTAGAAAGATTAAATGGAGAAAGAGATAAGTTAGAAGCAGAAGTGAAAAGAGCTAGTAAGATGCTAGAAAATAAAGGGTTTGTAGAAAAAGCACCTAAGGAGAAAATTCAAGAAGAAAAAGCAAAACTTGAAAAATATAAAGAAATGTTAGAAACAGTAGAGAAAAGAATAAGCGAAATGAAATAGTATATAAAAGCCATATGTTTTCTTTAAGATAAATATATGGCTTTTATTAAAAAAGTTTAAATATAACAAAAGATAGGAATAATATAAATGGTGATTAAATGGAACTTTTTATAGAAATAGTAAAATTTATAATTTATTCAAGCATTATAGTATTAGTTTCAAAATTAGTATTAGTAAAGCTTTTAAGAAAGATTGCAGAAATATTAGACTTAAGTCCAAAAGCAGTTGGAAATGTAGCAGGATTTGCAACCTCAATGCCAGAATTATTAACTGTGTTTTTTTCTTCACTTCAAGAGCTTTATGGAACTAGTATGTATAATATAATTAGCTCAAATGTAATCAATTTCTTGCAATACATTTGGTCTATAATAATAAATAAAAATATTAAAGTACTTAGAAATAGAGCATTAAAAATAGAACTAAGCATGTGTATAGCAACAATAATTATACCGATAACTATGATTGCAGTAGGAATGGAAGCAAATTTAACAATAGTACCAATATTCCTTCTATTATTTGTATTGTTATATTATATAAAAGGAAATGCATATAAAATACACAAGATAAGCGAAATGAGTACAAAAGAGACAAAGGAAATCGAGGAAGAAAAAAAGTGGGTAAAAAACAAACAGCAATTGGCTCTTATAAGCTTTATAAAACTATTGGGAGTAGGTGTGATATTATTTGTTGTAGGAAATTGGCTTGGAGATACTCTTGATACGTTAAGCAATGCCTTCAATATTCCACAAGCAGTAATAGGAATTATATTGGGATTTGTAACAAGCATTCCAGAATTAATAACATTTGTAGAAGCTCAAAGACATCATAGTAAAAATACAAATGATACACAAGGAGTAATAGAGGCAACTAGTAACCTTTTTGCTTCAAACATGCTAAACTTGTTTGTGATAGAAAGCATCGGAATAATCACATATATCATAATTACTTAAAATATAGAAAAGATTTATTTTAATAAGTCGTAAAAGAGTAATAAAGTTGAAAAGTAAATTACCTAAAGTTAGTTTATTAAGGACGCTGTATGATTGGTAGGATAAAGATAGAACAGTAATAGGAATTTATAAAATTAATAGTTACCAATAGAATATATGTACCGTGGTACAAGCTAAATTACAGTTAATGAATTTTGTAAAAATTGACAAGTCAACATAAAAGTAGTATAATAAAGGTGTACCTTAATAAACTAATTTAGGGACTAGTCATCCCGCATAGGTTAAGCTGATAGCATATACCTATGTAAATGGAGGATTTTCGAAGTGGAACAGCAGAAAACACTCGTAGAACTGATCCAAGAGATGAAAAAAATTTCAACTGTGGTCACAGAGCGGGTAG
>CARDEQ010000091.1:0-6153 GCA_948958005.1 uncultured Clostridia bacterium | reverse complement strand
TTTAATTTTGCTGTTTTGTCAATATAACAAGGTACATTTCCTGGTCCTACTCCTAATGCTGGTTTTCCAGATGAGTATGCTGAACGTACCATTCCAGTTCCACCTGTTGCAAGGATTAAGCTTACATCAGGATGATTCATAAGCGCTTTTGTTGCTGCTACTGAAGGCTCCTCTACCCACAAAATACAGTCCTCTGGTGCACCCTCACTTATTGCTGCTTCTCTTAAAATTTTTGCTGTTTCCACGCTGCATTTTTGTGCTGATGGATGGAAGCCAAATACTATTACATTTCTAGTCTTTGCTGCAATTAATGATTTAAACATAGTTGTAGAGGTTGGATTTGTAACGGGTGTAACTCCTGCAATTATTCCAATTGGTTCTGCTATCTCCTCATATCCTTCTTCAACATTATCATTTATAACTCCAACTGTTTTGTCATACTTAATACTGTGATAAACATATTCTGATGCAAACATATTCTTAGTTATCTTATCCTCATAAATGCCTCTTCCTGTCTCCTCTACTGCCATCTTAGCGAGCTTCATATGATTTTCCAAGCCTGCCATAGCCATTTTCTTTATAATTTTATCAACAGTTTCTTGATTAAGCTCTAAATACTTCTCAGCTGCAACCTTAGCTTTTTTCATAAGATCATTAATCATTTTGTCAACCTTCTCTTGCTCCTCTTGAGTAATTTCTTTTGCCATTTTTTATCATTCCTTTCTTTTGTCTTTATTATATGGATTTTTTTAATTCTCATTCGTTTTACTTTGTATATTATATACTAAGTTGAAAATAAAAGGAAGAGGTTTTTATGAATTTGTGTATATAAAATTTTAAAAGATTTGAACTAAATAGATGCCTTATAAATAAACACTAATTTCTAGTATTTATTTATAAGGCATCTATTTTACCCCCTTTTCTTTGCAAAGATTTTCGCAAAAGATAACAAATTATTTAGATTAGACTGCTTCTGCCGCCTCTTTAGTAACTTTCTTATTTAGAGAGTCTAGTAAAAATGAATGTTGATTTTTATTAAGCTCTTCATTTCTTTCGATTGTCTTTATTATATCTCCGAGCTTGTGTTTCTAGCTTTTGAAGCCTATTTTTAGTCTTATCATTTTCTTCTTTTAGTCCCTTTATTGCTCTAGATAGTTCTTTTTTTGCATCTTCAATTTTCATCTCTAATTCTTCTTTTTGTAGCCCATTATCCACTTTAAGTTCATTTTTTGTATTGTCAATTTTATCGAATATTTCTTCCCTAGTTACTGCAATTATATTAATCAGCTTATTATAATTTGCATCAATTTTTTCTGTTAGATTTTTTTCTATTCCATTAATCTTCAATGTTAGATTATCCTCGACCATATTAATTGTACCATCTAGCTCATCTATTCTGCCCATTAATCTAGTATCTACTTCATTAATTTTCTCTGTTAATTTAGTATTCACTTGATTAATTCTAGTCATTAACCTTTCGTCAGCTTCCTCAATCTTAGCTATTAATTTCTCCTCACCCTCATTGATCCTAATCGCTAATCTTTCATCAACTTCCTCAATCTTAGCTGTTAACTTCTCCTCAGCCTCATTAATTCTAGTCGTTAACCTTTCGTCAGCTTCCTCAATCTTAGCTGTTAACTTCTCTTCAACCTCATTAATTCTAGTCGTTAACCTTTCATCAACTTCCTCAATCTTAGATAATAACTTATCTTTTACATCGTCAATCTGGATAGATATGTCTTCTTTGGTTTCATTTATTAGCTGTACTAATATTTCGAATTGTTCTTGATTCATATTTCCACCTCTTTTCTGTATTTTTATTTATTCTATCATGTAGTATTATTTGTGTCAACGATTTTTATTAACTTATTAGTTATTATTGAGGCTTCTTTTTTTAATGATTTTTACATCTTCCTGGAAATTTTAGCGTAGACCTCGCTATATTTCGAAAAAAAAGTATACATGATACAATATTTTTATATTATATCACATATACTTTAAAATTGCTAGTCTTTTTATGATTTTTTCATTTTTTATTGATTATTTTTAATGTATTCCACTACATCATTTACAGTAACTATTTTTTCTGCATCTGCATCTGGAATTTCCATGTCAAATTCTTCTTCTAATGACATTATTAATTCTACTATATCTAAAGAATCTGCTCCTAGGTCGTCTATGAAAGATGCTTCTAATGTTACTGTATTCTCTGCAACTCCAAGTTGTTCTACAATTATTTCTTTTACTTTGTCAAAAACTTCCTCTGAATTCATTTTATATACCCTCCTTAATTAACATTCTTATTCTTCCTACAAGATATTATATATTTGAAAATTTGTCAAGCATTTTTTGATATTTTTTCAAATTCTTCAATCATATTATCAACAGCCTTGTTTTCTACAAACTTTTCAGCCTGTTTTATTGTAAAATAAAATAGATACTCATCACTACTACCATGTGCCTTTACAACTGGTTTTTTTACTCCTAAGAATAATGCTCCACCGTATTCCTTGTAGTCAACTTTTTTTGCAAATCTATTTATTGCAGGCATACTTGGAATAGCAGCAATTGTTGATAATATATTGTGCTTCAAACTGTCTGATAATGACCTTTTCACAAATTTTCCGAGCCCTTCAACAGCTTTTAAGAATACATTTCCAGTAAATCCATCTGTAACTAATATATCCAGTTTTCCTGAAAAAGCATCTCTTCCTTCTACATTTCCGTACAAAATTCAATCCAAGCTCTGGTGATTTTTCTTTTAAAAGTTTATAACTTTCTTTTGTTAATTCATTCCCTTTATTTTCCTCTGTACCAATGTTTAAAAGCCCAACAGTTGGATTTTTTATATTATAAGTATTACGTATATATATCGTTGACATTTGTGCAAACTGAAGTAAATTTATGGGTTTACAATTCGTGTTTGAACCTGCATCTATTAAAAGCAATCTGCTATTATATGCAGGAAGTATTCCGGGCAAGTGCTGGTCTATCTATTCCCTTTATTCTTCCGAACTAGAAGCGTTGCTCCGAGTAAGCAAAGCGCCAGAGTTTCCTGCTGATATGAATACATCTCCTTTGCCCTCTTTTAAAAGACTAAATCCGAACCACCATTGATGAATCCTTCTTATGTTTGATTGCAACTGTTGGGATATCCTCCATACTAATAACTTCTGTTGTGTTATGTACTTTTATGTTTTGAGCCATATCCTCTATTTTATCTTTTCCATAAAACTCTTTAACCTTTTGGTTTATTATTTCTTCGTTACCAACTAGGCAAATATCGGCTTTTATTTCCTTTGATGCCTTTACTGCACCTCGTATTACTGCATCTGGTGCATTGTCTCCTCCCATTGCGTCTACTAATATTACCATATCTAAATTTCCCCTATCTTTTATAGATTATTTATTTAAGATATATTTATTACTTATTCATTTTATTATTATTTTATAAAAAATGCAATATATTTGACCAATTATTCTAAAAAAGCATAATAAAATGGGCGGAGGCGCCCATTTTATTGGCGCCTCCTTTTTAAATAAATCAGGTTTGAATATATTGGGCTTATCCTTATAAGCATTTGACGTCATTATCACTTCACACGAATACTGAAAAAACTCCTCTGCACACTCTATTTGCCATTTACTCGTAAATTCAATATAGTATTCCTCCTCTTTATCTACATATATATTATATGTTTCCCCATCTATCATTCCAAACAAATAACATGCTTCTATTATTCTTCTGTATTCAAGCCAAATTAGGCCAATTTCTATTGCTTCGACATTTATCCATTCTTCTGTCAAAATCAATTCTTCCTTTTTGAAATAATACGAATAATCATCTTCCTTCCAAATAGTGTTTAAGATTTTGTTAAACTGCTCCCTTGTCCTTTTAGATATCTTTCCGTCAGCAATAGCTTCGTTAAAAAGTGCTTCCATAGTCTTATAAAACTTTTCATATTGCTTATCCGATATCTTTCCATTATTTCTTAGCTTCTCAATAATCATTTCCACAGCGGTAATCTTTTGGGATACCATAAACCCATTTTTATAAAGCTCTTCCTTGCTCAATTCCTGCTCAGCTTGACTGCTCGCGTTATTTACAATTTGCTCATCACAAATGCTCCCAACTATGTGGACAATCATAAACATTGCGACAACCACAACTCCCATTATTATTAATGTGAGACCTATATTCCTGATTTCCTCTTTGATCCGCTTCATACTTTGCGAATCCTCCTTCAAATTATTTTTCCTTCTCTAAGGAAGTTCTTATATTATATCATAAGTTTACTTAATTTTCAACTTATACGATATTAATAGTCGAATTACAATTAAATCAGAGTAACAGCAAGCAAGTGAGGGAGTATAATACTCCCTCACTTGCTTGCTATGATATTAGTTCGATTGTAACAAGCACTTCTGGCTAATTACATTATGCTGCCATGTATCCTCTAATCAATTCATCTGCATATTTGAAAAGCGCCTCATATGCTTCCTGCATTTCCTCCCAGCTTCCATCGTTTGTCTTGGCCTTTAGAGCGTCAAATATTATTCTGTTTTCTTCCGATATCCTTACTGCCTTCAGATGCAAGATTTCTTCATAAATTTTTAATTTAAAAGCACTTCTTAATCCCATAATATATATTTCGCCTTTAGTGCTTAAACTTTTTTCGTCATAATTAAGCAGATCTATTGCTTTCACAGCTGTATTATACCTATTTATGTCTTCTTTTGAAATTTTTTCATCCCTCCAAGTCTTTTGACTCAAAACATTAAACGCACTTTTGTAATTGGTATACTGCTCATCTGTTAAACAGTTTAGATGCCAAAAGTCACTTACATCTCTCGCTGTTGAAATTATTTTTCTGCCAGCATAGTCTCCATGTAAGAAATTTATGCCTGCTATTTCCTGTACATAAATTCCAATAGTAAACAAAACTGCAATGTAAATAAATACAATTATTAATATTCGGAAAATGCAAAAAAATATCCAGAAAAACACATTATCTCCCTTCGTAGCTTGTCTATTACTGCTCGCTGTTCTTGCTTCACATAAGCCCGTTCTTCTTTCCGATTCATACCATAGTCCTCCATTAAAAATTCCTCTCCTTGAGGTAACATAAAAATTATACCACAGAATATATGACATTTCAAGTAAATATCAAAAAAGAACTCATAATTAGAGTTCTTTTTTATTTTAAAAGCCTTAAGCTATAATTTCAGAAACGATTCCTGAACCTACTGTTCTACCACCTTCACGAATAGCGAATCTTAATCCTTTTTCAATAGCGATTGGTGTGATTAATTCTATTGTCATTGTGATGTTATCTCCTGGCATAACCATTTCTGTTCCTGCTGGTAAATCAATAACACCTGTAACGTCTGTTGTTCTGAAATAGAATTGTGGTCTATATCCATTGAAGAATGGTGTATGTCTTCCACCTTCTTCTTTTGTTAGGATGTAAACTTCTGATTTAAATTTTGTATGTGGATTAATTGTTCCAGGTTTAGCTAATACTTGACCTCTTTCAATTTCATTTCTTTGTGTTCCTCTTAATAATGCACCAGCATTATCTCCTGCTTCAGCTGAATCAAGTGATTTTCTGAACATTTCAAGTCCTGTAACAACTGTTTTCTTTCTCTCGTTTGTAAGACCGATTATTTCAACTTCTTCTCCTACTTTGATTACTCCTCTTTCAACTCTACCAGTAACAACTGTTCCTCTTCCTGTGATTGTCATAACATCTTCGATTGGCATTAGGAATGGTTGGTCTATTGGTCTTTCTGGTGTTGGAATATAGCTATCAACAGCTGCCATTAATTCATTAATACATTGATATTCTGGAGCATTTGGATCTTGTGAAGAAGACTCTAATACTTTTAGTGAAGATCCTTTTATTATTGGAATTTCATCCCCTGGGAATTCATAGCTTGAAAGTAAGTCTCTAACTTCCATTTCAACTAATTCTAATAATTCTGGGTCATCTACTTGGTCACATTTATTTAAGTAAACAACTATAAATTTAACACCAACTTGTCTAGCAAGTAGTATATGCTCTCTTGTTTGAGGCATTGGTCCATCTGCTGCTGAAACAACTAAGATTGCTCCATCCATTTGAGCAGCACCTGTAATCATGTTCTTTACAT
>CARDEQ010000090.1:0-6159 GCA_948958005.1 uncultured Clostridia bacterium | reverse complement strand
CACACTAAATTTTATAAGGAGGAGTTTTTTATGTTAAGAGAAGAGAAAGGTATTACTTTAGTTGCATTAATTATAACAATCATTGTTTTAATTATCCTAGCAGCAGTTACAATAATGAGCTTCCAAGATAGCAACTTAATTAATACAGCAGTTAATGGAACAATTAATTACGCTAACGCTCAAAGCTATGAGCAACAAGCAATGGAAGACTTATATACAACATTATCACAAAAGATTAATGCCGTTGAAAAAGCTCAAGCTAAATTTACACAACCAACACCAGTACCAACAACAGAGCCAACTCAAAACCCATAACATTATGATTTGCTTAAATGTGTAATAGCGTGAAAAACGTGAATAGATCATGTTGAAAATTGATCAAGAGTACAACTTGGCATATACATTTATCTCTAATGTATATGCCTTAAATTTTAAAAAGAACTAAAGACAAGGAGGATATCAAGACTTATGGAGACTATAATATACGGACTAATTTTTGTTATAGGAACACTTTTCGGTAGTTTTTTTACATTAGCAGTATATAGAATTCCATTAGGCTTGGATATTACACATGAACACTCATTTTGTCCAAAGTGCAGGGCTAAATTAAAATTTATAGACCTAATTCCAATTATAAGTTATGTGACTACTCTTGGAAAATGTAGATACTGCAAAGAAAAAATCAGAATAAGATATCTTTTACTTGAAGTATTATCTGGTCTAGTATTCTTACTATTTGCACTTTCAATTAATGTGAATGTATTCAGCTTAAGTACAAACGAGATAATATACTTTTTGTTCTTTACACTTTATTTTGTAGGCCTATTTATTATCGCTGGAATTGATAAGGAAAAAATAAAGCTTCAAAAATCTGTGCTATTCTTCAATTTAATACTATCTATTTGCTATATGATATATGTATGTATATCTAATAGAAGTGTTATATATACATATATCATATTTTTAGCTATAATTGTGTTTATGCTAATCTTAGATTTATTAGTCTTAAAGAGAAATTTAACACAAAACTATACCTTGAGCATATTAATACTAAGCTTATGTATGATAATTTTCTCTGGAGCAGAAGTATATTACTATACTGTCGCTCTTTCACTACTATTAATAGGTATTACAGGAATAATTGAGAGAATAAAAAATCACGCGAAAATAAAAACTGTTATGAACACAGATAAAAACAAAGATTTAAAATTACCAATTGGATTTTATCTAATATGTTCTAACATTTTTCTAATAATAATTAACAATTTTTTGCTATTTAGATTTTAAGGAGAGGTAATGGAAAAAAGACTAGAAAAAGAAAGTGGGTTTACATCAGTAGATATAACTATTGCAATGCTAGTAATTATAATATTTGTAACAATTTTATCTTCTGTAAGTTATAGTGTGTATTCAGCATCAACAGAAGCAAGAAGAACAGCAGGTGCTGTAAATTATGCAGTCGATATATTTGAATGTATAGGTAGATTAGAATATGACCAAGTAGATGCAAATAATATTGCAAAAGAACTTAAAGATTTAAATATGACAGTTGAAAGTAATAATTCACAAGGCAGTACAGGGAAAATTGCGAAAAGTTATGATTATGAAATGCAGATACAGGATTATTTTGGTGATGATACCATCAAGGTAATAACACTTAAAATTACTTATAAAATTTCAGCAAAAAAAACAGAAAGCATAGAACTAACAAGAATGAAAACAAACGCTTAAGGAAAGAGGATAACTTATGAAAAATGATAAGGGTATTACAATTATTTCATTAGTAATATATGTTGTATTATTGACATTTGCAATTGCAGGTATATCAGCTATAACATCATCTTTTTATGGTAATGTAAGCGAGCTTGATGCAGATTCTAAAGGAGCTGTTGCTTTTTCAAAAGTCAATATGTATATGCTAAAGGATGTAAAATCAGAGGGAGTAGAACTTGTAGCAGATGGTACTAATTCAAAGTTTTCTCTATCAATAAATGGGGAAACAATTAGATATAGAGTTCAAAATAACTCACTTTACAGAAATAATGTTAAAATATGCGATGGGGTTCAAGAAGCTAGGCTCGAAGGAGAAAAAACAGACGAAATAAGTACAATTACATTATATTTAAAAATAAAGAATTATGAAAAAACAACAACTTATGTGTTAGAGCCAAAGCCTACAAAGGGCCCTTCAGTTGGAGTATAGACAAAAAAATTGGAGAAAAGCAAATGAAAAAGGAGGATAAAGGGAATGGACGTATCGAGAAGACAACCAATAGGAATTGAATTAGTAAAAAGAGGAGTTGTAAATCAAGAGGATATTAAAGTAGCACTTGATTATCAAAAAAATCATCCTGAAGAAAAACTAGGAGATATTATTCATAAATTAAATTTGTGTGATGAAAGACAACTCCTTCACGCAATTGGAGATATATTTGGTGAAAAAACGATGCTGATTAAGCCCCATGATATAAAGGTCAAAATAGATGAATTTATTTCACCAGATGTTTTAAAACAAAATGGTGCAGTATTATTTGATGTAGAAGACCGGAAAAGCAAAAGTATGCTTCGCAGACACAGCAAATAGGAAGGCAATAGAGACAATCAGATTATTACTTCTAAATAGAGGCATCTTAATGGATAAATATATCACCTTCAAGGCTAATATCGAAGAAGTATTAAATAGTATGGTGGGTAGAGTTTCAGAAAAAATAGGTGCAGGCTCTGGAACGGATGTTACCTCAATAGTAGATAGTATAATTAAAACAGGAATGGACAAAAGAGCAAGTGATATTCACTTTGAGCCAATGGAAAATAAAATGCGAGTTCGTTATAGAATAGATGGTGAGTTATTTGAGGTTGGAGAAGTTGGAAAAGATAAGGTGCCACAAATAATCGGAAGACTAAAAGCCATTTCAAATATGCATCAAGAAAAACAAGAAGCACAAGATGGAAGAATTACAATGTATCCAGATTATAATATCCGTGTATCTTCACAAAAGAATATATTTGGAGAAAAATTTGTTTTAAGATTATTAAAGAAAAATGCAAATGTTAGAGAAATCTTTGAATTAGGCTTCCCAAAAGATGAGAAATTAGTAAAAGATAGCTTTGACAAGAAAAACAGTATTACAATAATGGCAGCGCCAACTGGTGAAGGTAAAACTACATCACTTTATAGTATCGTTCAATACCTAAATAATCCAGAAATAAATATCACGACTATTGAGGATCCAGTAGAAATAAGAATAGCAGGATTAAATCAAGTAGAAATAGACTCAAAAACATCTTTTATAGATTCACTGAGAACAGTTTTAAGACAGGATCCTGATATAATCTTAGTTGGAGAAATAAGAGATAGAGAAACAGCAGAAATAGCAATGCAGGCAGGACAAACAGGACACTATGTATTATCTACAATACACACAATAGATGCAATAGAAGTAATTACAAGACTTAGAAAAATGGGAGTATCAAATTATGATATTTCTAGTACACTTGCAACAACTGTTTCTCAAAGATTAGTTAGAAAGCTTTGCCCACACTGTAAAAGAGAAAGAGATTTTAATCACGAAGAGCTTGAGTTTATACATTCTATTGAAGAGAAGGACAATGTTAAATTCAATTTAGAGGGAAAGAAAACTTATGATGCAGTGGGATGTAGTGAATGTAATAATATTGGATATTATGAAAGAATTGGTATATTTGAGGTTTTAGTTTTAGACGAGAAGCTTAGAGAATTAATTACCAATGACGCTTCTACATTCCAAATTAAAGAGCAAGCAATGCTTGGTTCATATAGACCACTTGTAGTTGATGGAATAGGAAAAGTATTAAGTGGTGTAACAAATATGGCAGAGTTAAATAGAAAAATGCGTTTATATTAAAAAATGGAGGAAAGAATAGATGGTTCAGATAGAAAGAATTTTAGATGAGGCTATTAAGAGAGATGCATCAGATGTTCACTTAATATGTGGAAACAAGCCAATGCTAAGAATAATAAGAGAGTTAGTTCCAGTTACAGATTCAGATGTTTTAAATGAAGACGATATGACAGAGGTATATGACTATTTCATAAGAGGAAATATAGAAAGAGATAGAGTATTTGCAGAAACAAGAAAAATAGATATGTCTTATGAATATGGAGATATAAGATTAAGGGTAAATGTTTCAGTTCAAGAGGATATTCCCCTTTTCACATTGAGGCTTATAAAAAATACACTGCCACCTTATGAAGCTTTGGGAATACCAGATGTTGTTAGAAGAATGCTTGAACAGCCTCAAGGCTTAATCCTAGTTACAGGAAAGACAAACTCAGGAAAAACAACAACATTAAATGCTCTTATTGACCAAATTAATGAAAACTTAAATAAAAAGATATTAACACTGGAAAACCCAGTTGAATATAGACACAGATCAAAAAAATCAATAATTGTACAAAAAGAGATAGGAAATGGAAAAGATGCACTTTCATTTAGCGATGGTGTAAAAAACTCTCTTAGAGAGGACTGTGACATAGTAGTAATCGGAGAGATAAGAGATAAAAGCACAATGGAGGCTGCAATCGAAACAGCAGAATCAGGGCACTTAGTAATTGGTACTTTACACACAAAATCTTGTGCAGAGACTCTAGATAGAATGATAGACTTCTACGAAGTTAGAGATCAAGCAAGTATCAAGTATTTAATTGCCTCTTTACTAAAGCTTGTTTTATCTCAGAGATTAATAAAAGGGCTAGATGGAAGCTTGATATTAGTTCCAGAGGTTATGGTTGTTGATAGTATAATTTCAGGACTAATTAGAAAAGAAAAACTTGGGACTTCTGAAGTTGAGGATGCAATTCAAAGTGGAACAGAAAAGGGAAATATAAGTTTAATAAATTCTCTTGCTCAACTATTCGTTGATGAGAAAATAACATTAGAGCAAGCAAAGGCCCAGATAGAAGAAAAGAATGTAGAAGTACTAAATAGAACAATAATGCAGTTAAAAATTAAGAAAGATAGATTACTTTAGGAAATTTTAAGAAGGGAGGTATAGAAAATGCCTGTATACAAATACAAAGCACTTACTGACAATGGAATAATAGTTACAAATACAATTGAAGAAAGCAGCAAATATTTAGCAATTAAAAAGCTAAAAAGAAATAACTTAATTCCAATTAATGTAGACAAGTCATTACAAAGGACAAAATCGAAGAGGACAGTCAGAAAAAATACAAGAGGTATAGAAGAAGTATTAAAAGATGTTGATACAGCAAATCTTTTGATAAGTAGACAGACTCAGAAATCAACTTATTTTGATAAAATATACCATAGCATTACTAAATCAGATAGAATAACTTCAAGGGATATTATAGTATTTACACAAAATTTCTTCTTACTAAAAAAAGCAAATTTCAATAATATCCATGCCCTTAATACAATAATTGATAGTACAGAAAATTATACTTTTAGAGGTATATTAGAGGATATTTTAGCAGGAGTTGAGGCTCGGAGAAAACATGTATTCAACAATGGAATATTATGAAGATGTTTTTCCCTACCTTTATATTAACATGATAAAGGTAGGAGAGATGTCAGGAAACCTGACTAATGCACTCGAACAAGCCTTGGATTACTTAGAGGAATCGGATTCTATAAATAGAACATTAAGAGGAATTTTGATACCAAACTTAATCCAATTTGTATTACTTTTAGTAATGTTAATTGCAGGAACTTTAGTTGCATTGCCTGCAATTCAAGGCTTATATGATCAAATGGGCTCTAAGTCAACCCTGCCACCAATAAGTGTTTGGTTCTCAGGAGTAATAGACTGGATACTAACTTTTTGGTATATACCAGTTGCATTAATTGGAGGTGCAATTGCAGCCATTACTTGGTATATAAATACACCAAAAGGAAAGTTCAATTTCCATCAATTCAAATATACAATGCCTGTTTTTGGACAATTGATATTTGCAATTGACTTCTCAAGACTTATGAGAGCAATGTTATTAAACCTTAGAAATGGAATGAGAATACAAGAGGCATTAGAGGTTTCTAAAAACGTTAGTAAAAATTTGGTACTATTATCAGTAATAGAGGCATCTATGAACAACATCTTAATTGGTCAGTCTTGGATTGAGCCATTTGAGAGGTCTAGATTGACATCTCCAATGATGAC
>CARDEQ010000089.1:0-6218 GCA_948958005.1 uncultured Clostridia bacterium | reverse complement strand
GACAGTTTGATTCAAGAGCCATAGAATATTTAAGAGAAATGATGAAGGATATACGAAAGGCTCGGCATAACCAATGTTTGGGTACAATCAGCATATAGGAGTATAGAGAGTCAAAGCAGGATATATAATAGAGAAATGCAAAAGCATATTAATCAAGGAAAAACAGAGGAGGTAGCAAGAAGGCTTACAGAGGAGGTTATTATGATACCAGGCTGCAGTGATCATAATTTAGGATTAGCTGTGGATTTTAATGATGCAGAGACTACCTTCGAGGATACAAAGGCTTTTACTTGGCTTAAGCAAAATGCAGAAAATTATGGCTTTGTCATGAGATATCCAAAGGATAAAGAGGATATAACAAAAATCACATATGAACCATGGCATTGGAGATATGTTGGAAAAGACAATGCAATAGAAATGAACAGACTTAATATGTGTTTAGAGGAGTATGTAGAGTATCTGAATAAATGAAATTTTGGGTAGATATTAAACGATTTTTCTTGACAAATGAGCAAAAAAAGACTATAATATTCTAAGGTTAGGGAACTAGCCTTATTTTTATTACATAGGAAATTACTAGTTTTGCTAGTAATTTCTGGAGTAAAAAGGTTAAGCTACATTGATTCGCCCAAACGAAGTGAGTGGCATGTGGCGAAGCCACTTTTCTTATATTTGTGGGGCTTTTACTAAATTAGCAGTAAAAAGCTCTTTACAAAATAATTGGGTAGCCTACTAATCAATATAAATAAGGAGGAAAACAATGGAAGAACTAGATTTAGGAAAAGCTAAAATAAGCAAATTATTAAAAAAATTTGCAATACCAAGTATTATATCATTAGTAGTAAATGCACTATACAATATTGTTGATCAAATTTTTATTGGTTGGGGAGTAAATTATTTAGCTAATGGAGCAACAAATGTAGTGTTCCCTTTAACAGTAGTATGTTTGGCAATATCATTAATGTTTGGAAATGGTGCAGCAGCGTTTCTTAGCTTGAAGCTTGGAGAAAAGAAAAAGGAGGAAGCAGAAAAAGGTGTAGCAAATGGAATCTTAGTGTCTGTTATAACCTCAATTTTATTATGCATAATATGTTTGGTTTTCTTACCTCAATTACTTAATATTTTTGGATGCACAGATGCTTTAAGAGAATATGCTTTAAGCTATGGATATGTGATTGCTATTCGGAATTCCTTTTATACTAATTGGTACAACTTTAAATTCAATAATTAGAGCAGATGGTTCTCCTAAATTTGCTATGAACTCAATGGTAATAGGAGCGGTTTTAAATATCATATTAGATGCCATTGCGATTTTCGTACTTAAATGGGGAATTATTGGAGCAGCAATTGCAACCGTTATAGGGCAGTTTGTGACTTTTATTTTAAATGTTTATTACATAAAGAAATTTAAAACTATAAAACTAACAAAACAAAGCTTTAAATTTGATTTTAAATTAACAAAAGCAATATCAAAACTTGGTGCATCATCATTTATAACGCAAATGTCAATTGTTATTGTAATTTCAGTACAAAATTTACTATTTAAACAATATGGAGAATTTAGTGAATTTGGAGCAGAAATACCAATTACTGTACTTGGAATTGTAATGAAAATAAATCAGATTTTAAATGGAATTGTAATAGGTATAGCATCAGGTAGTCAACCAATTGTAGGATATAATTATGGAGCAAGAAAATTCGATAGAGTTAAAGAAACTTTGAAAATAGTATTAATTTTAACATTTATAGTATCTTTTATAGCCTTTATATTATTTCAAGCAATTCCAGAAAAATTGATAAGTATATTTGGCTCAGGCGATACTTTATATAATAGTTTTGCATGTTTAACTTTTAGAATATTTTTAATGTTTACAGCCTTAAATGGTATTCAAATTGCAGCAGGTATATTTTTTCAATCAATTGGAAAGCCTTTAAAGTCTGCATTTTTAACATTATCAAGACAAATATTGTTCTTTATTCCAGGAGCTATTATACTTTCTATATTTTTCAATGTTAAAGGCGTTTTATATGCAGGACCTGTATCTGATGGCTTGGCATTTATTGTTGCAGTGATTTTACTTACATTAGAAATGAAGAAGCTCACTAACGGCAATGAACAAAGTTACACTGTTAAAAATGCTACAGAAATTAGAAATAGTAATAGAGACAATTTGATAATTACAATTGCAAGAGAATATGGTTCAGGGGGAAGGTATGTTGGAAAAATACTTGCAGATAAATTAGGAATAAAATTATATGATAAAGATTTAATTAAAATAGTTTCAAACAATAGTGGATTATCTGGGGAATATATAGAAGAAAATGAACAAAATATTCAAAGTAAATTACTTTCAAGCTTTAATTCCCAATATTATAATAATTTATCAAATGACGATAATTTATTTATTGCAGAAAGTAAAGCTATAAACGAGGCTGCAGATAAGGGCTCTTGTATAATAATTGGCAGGTGCTCAAATTATATTTTGAGAGATAGAAAAAATGTTATAAATGTATTTTTATATAATAATGATGAAAATAAAATAAAAAGAGCTGTAAAATATTATGGACTTGATGAAAATAAGGCATCAAATGAAATTAATAAAATAAATAAAGCTAGAGAAAAACATTACAATTATTATACTCAAAATAATTGGAGAGATTTTAAAAATTATGATATTTGCATAAATGTAGATAAATATGGAGTAGAGGGAACAGCAGAGCTAATTTTTCGGATTTATAAAAGAAAGTAAAAAGTCTATGCTTGATTAAATATTCAAAGTTTGTTATACTAAAGAAAAAACAAGGGGTATGAAATGAAGAGGTTTTTTAAATCACATATATTATTAATTATATTAATTATTCTTCAAACAATAATTTATATAATAGTTGGGAATGAAAAGGGATATCTTCATATAGATGAGGCATATTCTTTTGGTTTAACACATTATGACAAAGTAGATATACAAGCTAATAAGGATTTTTTTAATAATTGGCATGACAAAGAATATTATGAGAATTATTTAGTTGTGCAACAAAATGATAACTGGAGCAGGGTATATGAGAATCAAAAGAATGATGTTCATCCCCCTTTATTTTATTTATTACTTAGAATAGGAATGGAATTTACAAAGGGGCAATTTTCTATGTGGCCAGGTATAATTCTAAATATTATTATATATGCATTTATTACAATATTTACATATTTAATTTCTAGAAGGTTATTAGAAAATGAAATTCATATAAAAGAAAAATCAGCAATATTTGCGTTTGCTTCATCACTGACTTTAGCAGCTCTTAGCAATATTACATATATTAGAATGTATTCTCTTTTGTCACTTGAAATATTAATAACATTATTTTTGCACATTAAATTATTAAATCAATTAAAAATAGATAAAAAATTATTATTTTTAATTGGATTAATTGTACTTGCAGGAATATTAACACATTATTATTATTTATTTTATTTAATATTTTTATATTTAATATTTATGATAAAATATATTAAAGAAAAAAATTATAAAATGCTATTTTCGTATACAATTACAATAATTATTTCAGGAATATTATCATTAATTATTTTTCCATATTCAATAAATCATATGTTTTTTGGATATAGAGGAGATGGAGTAATAAATAATTTTAAAAATATTTCTAATTTAATAATATCTAATTTATTAGAATATATAAATATTATAAATATCTATGGATTTAATCAATTATTATATATAATAATTACTATTGCTTTAATTGCTTTATTATATATAAAAATATTTAAAAAGGAAAAAATACAAATAAATAAAAATATTTTAAAAATAATAATAATTCCTGTTATATTCTTCTTTGTAATAGTAGCAGTTGCATCTCCTTGGAGACTTTTGAGATATATGGTTGCAATTTTTTCTTTAATTTTTATAATTTTAATATATTATTTATATAAATTATTAAAAACAGTTTTTGGGGAAAATAAAACAAATATTATTATGATAATATTATTTTTAATAATGCTGATAAATCCATTTATCCTAAAAATAGAACCAGAATTATTATTTAGTAATAAAAAAGAATTTATTAAAAAATTAAATACAGAATATAAAGTGCCTTGTATATATTTCCATGAGGGGGCAAATGTTAGATTTTTAGATAATATTTTATTATATCAAAGCGTACCTGAAGCTTATATTGCAAAGGACATAGAATATTCACAAGAAAATATAAAAAAGATATTAAATGAAAAAGATATTTCTAAAGGAATCCTTGTAATTTTAAATAGTGAATCGGATAAGATAGAGCTTTTAGAAAAAATTAAAAAATCCTTAGGATTAAAGGAAGATAAAGAAATAGAAAGACTATATGAATGTACAGTTTATTATTTAAAATAATTTTTTATACAATTAATAAAAGCTTTATATTAATTGTAGTAAATATATTTAAGCTTAAATCTAGATTAAAGTAAAATATATTAAAAATTCAAATGGGAGAACATATGAGCAAAATAAATGAAAATGAATTGGAAAAGATTTTTATAGAAATAAAGAAAAATAACAAATCGGAATTTGAAGAATTTTATTTAAAATATAATAAATTAATATTAGGTGTAGCTTTTAGTATTGTAAAAAATAAAATTGATGCAGAGGATATTGTTCAAATTGTTTTTACAAAAATATATGCTTTAGAGAAGGAGAAATTACCAAATGAAAAATATGCAAGCTGGTTATATTCTTTAGCTAAAAATGAAACGATATCTTTTTTAAGAGCTAAACATAATAATGTAAATTTAGAAGATATATATGAATTAGAAAATAAAGAAAATGAGATAGACAAAATAATCGAGCAAGACAGATACAAAAAAATAATTAGTAAATTAAATAATAAAGAACAAGAAATAGTTTCTTTAAAGATATTATCAAAGTTTTCATTTAATGAGATAAGTAAGATGTTAAATATTCCAGCTGGAACAGTAAAATGGAGATATTATAAAGCACTGCATACCTTAGAATTTTTAATTGGAAATATATGTATGTTTATTTTAACATTTATTATGGGCTTAAAAGCAATATTTATTAAAGATAAAGTAGCACCAAAGCAAGAGCAGCTTGAAAATGAACAATTAAATCAGAAGGTAGATATAAATCGTGTGAATGACTATACAGAAGACAAAAAAATGGAGGAGCAAAAGAATGATAATTCTCAAATTATTAAAAATGATATAGCTGAAAATAGTATAAAGAATGAAATAGTCATTAATGAGGAGCCAAAAATAAATATTAATAATCAAAATTTAAGCTTAATTATATTAGGGATATCAGGAATATTTTTAATCTTTACAGTAATTTTTTTAAGTTTTTTTATAAAATACCAACTAAAAAGCAAAAATAAAACGTCTAAATAATAGAAAGGTTAAATAGGTGGTAAAAATGAAGAAAAACGAAAAAATACTAATAGGAATTCTAATTTTTATATTGATTATTATGTGTGGAGTTTTATTTTTGACTAAGACAGTTCAGAAGCAAAATGTTTCGGCAAATATAAGTGATAACGAAGGTAAGCAAAATGCAAATGGAGAAAATAATAACGAGAATTTAGGAAGAATTGTAAAAGTAGATAATAAATTATATTATGATTTAGAAAAAGAAAGCGAGCATAAATTTCGTTGCCGGAGTAATGGATGGGAAAATAGTATCTAATATACCTGAAAATGAAATACCAAAAGAAAATAATCAAGCAAATTTTAAGGGAGAATATAATTATCAATATGGAGATAAAAATCAAATAGAAATATTAATTGATGAAAAATGGATGGTCTTTGAGGCAAAAGAAGCTGAAGAATTTAAAATAAAAATTTATGATAAATTTCCAAAATCAGAATCAGCAAGTAATGTAGTTAGAATAATAGACAAAAATGAAAATGACAAATATGGTTATAGTATATATGGTTATGATGTGAATGTAAATATAGTAATAGCTGGAGAAGAAACCTCCCTAAAACAGGCATTAGAAGAGGATAAAATAACCATAGAGGATATTTTAGATAAGGCAGATAAAGACATTATAGAGCCAGTTGTATATAAAGATGGAGGAAGCAAGGAATATCATTATGATTTATATACAATAATAAAATTAAATAGAATATTAGCTGGAGAAGATATAAATAGAGATGTATATATATGTAAACCAGAAGCTACACTAAATACGATTATAACAGCCAATATGATATC
>CARDEQ010000088.1:0-6230 GCA_948958005.1 uncultured Clostridia bacterium | reverse complement strand
TAATTAAATCAAATCAAATAGAAGCTGCCCGTATTGCTATGACCCGTTATATTAAAAGAGGTGGTAAAGTTTGGATAAAAATATTCCCAGACAAACCAATCACTAAAAAACCTGCCGAAACTCGTATGGGTAAAGGTAAAGGGGCTCCAGAATATTGGGTTGCTAAAGTAAAGCCAGGAAGAGTAATGTTTGAAATAGCAGGTATTCCAGAGGATGTAGCAAAAGAAGCCCTAAGACTTGCTGCAAATAAACTACCAGTTAAAACAAAATTTGTAGCAAAAGAAAATAACGTAGGTGGTGATAATTAGATGAAGATTAATAAAATAAATGAAATGACTTCACCAGAACTTGAAAAAGAATTAGGTGAACTAAAAACAGAATTATTTAAGTTAAGATTTAGTCTAGCAACAAACGGATTAGATAATCCTATGAAAATAAAGGAAATAAAAAAGGATATAGCTAGAATAAATACTGTTCTTAGACAAAGAGAATTAGAAACTGCTAAGAAAGGAGCAAACGACTAATGGAAAGAAACCTTCGTAAAGTTATGATTGGTACAGTAACCTCAGATAAAATGGATAAAACAGTAGTTGTATCAGTTGAAACAAGTGTTAGACATAGTACTTATAGAAAAACTATGAAAAGAACATATAAACTAAAGGCTCATGACGAAAAAAATGAATGCCATATAGGCGATAAAGTTAAAGTAATGGAAACAAGACCTTTATCTAAACAAAAAAGATGGAGAGTTGTAGAAATACTTGAAAAAGCAGAGAAATAGAAAAAAGCTTCAAAATTTGAGGAAGGAGGACACAGAGTAAAATGGTACAACAACAAAGTATATTAAAAGTAGCTGATAACACTGGTGCAAAAGAAATTATGTGCATTAGATGTTTAGGCGGTTCATATAGAAGATATGCAAATATAGGAGATGTAATAGTTGCTTCTGTCAAAGATGCTACACCAGGAGGAGTTGTAAAAAAAGGAGACGTGGTAAAAGCTGTTGTAGTTAGAAGCAAAAAAGGAGTTAGACGTCAAGATGGTTCATACATCAAATTTGACGAAAACGCAGCTGTAATAATTCGTGAAGATGGAACTCCAAAAGGAACTCGTATATTTGGTCCAGTAGCTAGAGAGTTAAGAGAAAAAGAATACATGAAAATACTTTCACTAGCACCAGAGGTTCTTTAAACTACTAGCTTCAACTCACAACCAATAAAGAACGAGAAATTGAACGTAACCAAACTAATAGAGAACAAAAAAGAGGTGAAAATTTATGAAAATAAAAAAAGGCGATACAGTTTACGTTTTATCTGGAAACGACAAAGGTAAAAAAGGCGAAGTATTAGAAATAATGCCAAAAGCCGACAAAGTAATCGTTAAAGGTGTAAATGTTAGAAAAAAACACATCAAGCCTAAAAAACAAGGAGAAGAAGGCGGAATAATACCAGTAGAATGTGCGATACATGCTAGTAAATTAAGCGTAGTATGCCCAAAATGTGGAAAGCCTACAAGAATAGGATATAAAGAAGAAAAAGACGGAAAAGTACGTATTTGCAGAAAATGTGAAGCAAAATTAAAATAACGAAATTTTAGAAAGGAGGAATTAAAATACTATGGAAAAACTTAGAGAACAATATCAAAAAGAAGTAATTCCAGCATTAATGAAAAAATTTAACTATAAATCTATAATGGAAGTTCCAAAACTAGAAAAGATAGTTATAAATATAGGCTTAGGAGATATAAGAGATAATCCAAAAGCATTAGATAACGCAATGAATGATTTAAGCCTAATTACAGGTCAAAAGCCAATCATTACTAAGGCTAAAAAATCAATAGCTGCATTCAAATTAAGAGAAGGTGCAAATGTAGGTTGCAAAGTAACTTTAAGAGCTGAGAAAATGTATGAATTTGCATACAAACTATTCAATGTTGCTATGCCAAGAATAAGAGATTTTAGAGGAGTATCAAATACTGCATTTGATGGAAAAGGTAACTACTCTATGGGAATAAAAGAACAATTAATCTTCCCTGAAATAGAATATGACAAAATCGATAAATTAAGAGGTATGGATATCATATTCGTTACAACTGCTAAATCTAACGAGGAAGCAAAAGAATTATTAACACTTTTAGGTATGCCATTTCAAAATTAGAGTAGAAAGGAGATAAAAACTTAATATGGCAAAAAAATCAATGATAATAAAACAACAAAGACCACAAAAATTCAAAACAAGAGAATATAACAGATGTAAAATATGTGGTAGACCACATGCTTACATCAGAAAATATGGAATTTGCCGTGTATGCTTTAGAGAATTAGCACACAAGGGAGAGATTCCAGGAGTTAAAAAAGCTAGTTGGTAATTTGAAATAAATAATTGTTTTAATTTGAAAGGAGGAACAAATTAATGAACACAACAGATCCAATTGCTGATATGTTAACAAGAATAAGAAATGCAAATTCAAGCAAACATAAAACAGTTGATATACCTGCATCAAAAATGAAGCTATCAATAGCTGACATATTATTTAAAGAAGGATATATAAAATCATTTGAAGAAATATCAAATGATGTACAAGGTACAATAAGAGTAACTTTAAAATATGACGAAAAAGGAAATAGAGTCATAGCAGGAATAAAAAGAATTAGTAAACCAGGTTTAAGAGTATATGCATCAAGAGAAGATATGCCACAAGTTTTAAATGGTTTAGGAATTGCAATAGTATCTACATCAAAAGGAGTTATGACAGATAAAGAAGCAAGAAAAGTAGGACTAGGAGGAGAAGTACTAGCTTACGTATGGTAATTATAGAAAAATAGTGAGGTGAATATAAAATGTCAAGAATTGGAAACAGCCCTATTACAATACCAGAAGGCGTTGAAGTTAATGTCCAAGGAAGCAAAATTTCTGTAAAAGGACCAAAAGGAACTTTAGAAAGAGAAATAAATGAAGGATTAACAATAACAATCGAGGATGGAAAATTAACAGTAAAAAGACCTAACGACGAAGTAGAAATGAAAAGCTTACATGGATTAACAAGAACATTAATAAGCAATATGATAATAGGTGTTAAAGACGAATTCAGCAAAGAATTACAAGTAAATGGTGTTGGTTACAGAGTACAAAAACAAGGCAATGACTTAAATCTTGTTTTAGGATTTTCACACCCTGTAATATATAAAGCACCACAAGGAATAGCATTTGACGTACCAAATCCTAATACAATAATCGTAAAAGGAATAGATAAAGAATTAGTAGGTCAAACAGCAGCAGAAATAAGAACAAAGAGACCACCTGAAGTTTACGGTGGAAAAGGAATTAAATACAGCTATGAAGTAATTAGAAGAAAAGAAGGTAAGACAGGTAAAAAATAAAAGCATGTAGAAAGGAGAAAAGATAATGGTTTCAAAAACAGATAGAAAACTTGAAAGAGAAAGAAGACACAAACGTGTTCGTACAAAAATTTCAGGAACAGCAGAACGTCCAAGATTATGTATGTATAGAAGTAATAGCAATATCTATGCACAAGTAATAGACGATGTAGCTGGAACTACTTTAGTATCAGCTTCTACAATGGATAAAGAAATAAAAACAAAACGTGCAAATAAAGAAGCTGCAAAAGAAGTCGGAACTTTAATTGCAAAAAGAGCAGTAGAAAAGAAAATCAAAACAGTAGTTTTTGATAGAAGTGGATATATATATCACGGTGTTGTAAAAGAGCTTGCTGAAGCAGCACGTGAAGGAGGACTAGAATTCTAGAATATAAAGATAAGGAGGAAATCTTAAAAAAGTATGGAAGAAAATAACAACCAAAATGAATTAAGAGAAAAAGTTGTTGCTATTAGTAGAGTTGCTAAAGTTGTTAAAGGTGGTAGAACTTTTAGATTTAGCGCAGTAGTAGTAGTAGGCGACGAAAACGGACATATTGGAGTAGGCTCTGGAAAAGCAGCAGAAGTTCCTGATGCTATAAAGAAAGCAATCCAAGATGCTAAGAAGAACTTAGTAGAAGTACCAGTTGTTGGAACAACTATACCACACGAATATATTGGTGAAGCAGGTTCAGCACGTGTACTTTTAAAACCAGCAGAAAAAGGAACTGAAGTTATAGCAGGAGGAAGCGTAAGACCAGTACTAGAGCTTGCAGGTTACAAAGATATAAGAACAAAAGTTATTGGAACAAACAATCCAAGAAACGTAGTATATGCTACTATAAATGCTTTAACAAATATGCTTACAGTAGAGCAAGTTGCTAAAAAGAGAGGCAAAAAAGTAGAAGAAATATTATAATAGAAAGGAGTGAAAGTTAATGAAACTAGGAGAGTTAAAGCCAGCAGTAAAAAAAGAAAAAAGAACTAGAGTAGGACGTGGAGTTGGTTCAGGACTTGGAAAAACATCAGGAAGAGGACATAAAGGACAAAAAGCTAGAACTGGTGGAGGAGTTAGACGTGGTTTCGAAGGTGGTCAAACTCCATTATATAGAAGATTACCAAAAAGAGGATTCACTAACATTCATGCTAAAAAGTATATAGAAGTTACACTTACAATGTTAAATAAATCAGAAAGTACAGATGTAACAGCAGAGAGCCTTTTAAAAGAAGGAATAATCAGCAAAGTAAATGATGGAATAGTAATATTAGGAACTGGCATGCTAGAGAAAAAATTAAATGTAAAAGCTAATAGATTCACAAAAACAGCAAAAGAGAAAATCGAAGCTGCAGGCCGGAAAGATTGAGGTGGTTTAATTGTTTCAAACAATAAAAAACGCATTAAGAAACCCGGACATTAGAAAAAAACTATTATACACACTATTACTTATAGTAATCTTTAGACTAGGCTGCTACATTACAGTACCAGGAGTAGATAGTGTGGCACTAGCACAAGCACTAGGCGGACAAAATGGAATAACAGGGCTTATAGATATGATTTCAGGAGGAGCGTTCTCAAGACTTTCATTATTTGCAATGAGCATAAGTCCATATATCACAGCATCAATTGTTATTCAACTTTTAGCAATGGTAATACCTGCATTAGAAAGACTTTCTAAAGAGGAGGGTGAAGCAGGACGTGAAAAGCTAAATAAATACACAAAAATGCTTACAGTTGTACTTGCATTAATTGAAAGCTTAGGAATTTACCTAGCTTACAAAAATTCAGGAATATTCGTTGATAATACTTTCATGACAGCCGCTATTTTCGTTTTATCACTAATTGGTGGTACATCAATACTTATGTGGCTAGGAGACCAAATTACAAATAAAGGTATTGGAAATGGAATATCAGTAATAATCTTCGTAGGAATTTTGGCTGGACTTCCAAGTAGCGTTAGAACAATTTGGAATTTAATGATTGGAACAGGGGTATTTTCTACAACAGGATTAATTACAGCTATTCGGAATAATTATAGGAGCAATAGTATTAATAGGAGCAGTTGTATTTGTACAACAAGCAGAAAGACGTGTACCAGTACAATATGCTAAAAAAGTTGTTGGAAGAAAAATGTATGGAGGTCAAAATACTCATATACCACTAAAGCTTGTAATGGCAGGAGTATTACCAGTAATCTTCGCATCATCATTTTTAACATTTCCTGCACAAATTATACCAATGTTTAATCCAGAAATCGCATCAAGTACAGGATTTTGGAATGCAATATATAACTTTTCAGCAGCTACATCAACTTCAGATGTGGCACTTGGATATGCAATAGCAAACGCTGCTGTATATCTAGTGTTAATAGTTGCCTTTACATTTTTCTATACTTATGCAACCTTCAACCCAGCAGAAGTATCTAACAACATTAAAAGACAAGGAGGATTTATACCAGGTATAAGAGCAGGTAAGCCTACAACAGATTACTTGTCTTCAATAATATCTAAATTAACATGGTTTGGAGGATTTTATTTAGCAATAATTGCAATAATCCCAATGCTGCTTAGATTTACAAGTCTAAATATAGCCTTTGGTGGTACATCAATATTAATCGTAGTTGGTGTTGCACTAGAAGTAGTAGATCAATTGGAATCACAACTTGTTATGAGACATTACAAGGGATTTTTAGAGTAATTCAAGCAATTAATAAGCAAATTTTGCTTAGCGATATACTAATTCTTGTTTGAATAAGAAGAAAGAGGTTATTATGATATTAATAATGTTAGGGGCTCAAGGAACTGGTAAAGGAACCGTTGCTGGAATATTAAGTAAAGAGCTTGGAATACCTCAGGTTTC
>CARDEQ010000087.1:0-6252 GCA_948958005.1 uncultured Clostridia bacterium | reverse complement strand
CTTTCACACACGCTGATGCCGGTCGGTTCCTATACAAAAGAAGAGATCCGCGATATGGCGGCGCGGCTGGGCCTTACCGTGGCGGGAAAGCCGGACAGCCAGGAGATTTGCTTTATTCCGGATCATGATTACGCGAAATTTATTGAGGAAAACACGGATTGCCGTATTGAGGAAGGCAATTTTATAGATAAAGACGGCCGTATACTGGGCCGGCATAAGGGAATTACCCATTACACGGTGGGACAGAGAAAGGGACTTGGCCTTTCGATGGGACGCCCCGTCTTTGTGACAGAGATTCGTCCGGAGACGAATGAGGTAGTAATTGGAGAAAATGAAGATGTAATAAGAATTATGAGTATACATAAAAGCAAAGGGCTAGAGTTTCCAGTTGTTTTCCTATGTGGAATGGCAAAAAAGTTTAATATTAGGGATTTAAATCAAGCACCAATTTTGTTACATCAAGCTTTGGGGTTAGGCCCTAAATATATAAATTATGAAGCAGGAGAAGCTTATACAACACTTGCTCGGGGAAGCAATAAAGATAAAGTCTAAACTAGAGCTGATATCAGAAGAAATGAGAGTCTTATATGTTGCATTAACAAGAGCAAAGGAAAAATTAATAATTACAGGAATGACAAAGGATTATCAAAAGGAAATAGAGAAAAAGGAGGAGCTTTTGCAAGCTTATAAAGGCTCAGAAGATAGTAAAAAGATAAATAAAAGTATTGTACAAAAATATTTAAGTTATCTTGATTGGATGGAGCTTGTATATTTAACAAGAAAGGAAGAGTTAGATGGCTGGCTAGATATAATGATACATAAGAAAAAGGAGGTGCTTAAACAAGCTTTAGTTAAAGAAGAAAAGCAAGAAATAGATTACCATAAGAAATTAGCAGATATAGACAAGGAGGAAATGCAAAGAATAAAGGAGAAATTAGAATGGGAGTATCAGTACAAAGCACCAGAAAATGTTCTTACAAAAACGTCTGTAACAAAGATTAAGAAAATAAAAATTGATTTAGAAGAAGATGAGGATATACAATATAAAGTGCCAGAGTTCTTAAAAGAAGAAAAAGCATTAACAAATGCGGAAAAGGGAACAATTATGCACCTAGTACTTCAAAAGTTAGATGAGAAAACAGAATATGATAAAAATAAATTAGAGGAATTATTAGTAACTTTAGAAAATAGAAGGATAATAGGAATTAAAGAAAAACAAAGTATTGATGTACAAAAAGTCTTGCTTTTTACTAAAACGAAAATTTGGGAGGAGCTTAAAACAGCAAAAGAAGTGCATAAAGAAAAGCCATTTTATATAAATATTCCAGCAAATGAGGTTTATGGAGACGAAACTGACGAAAACATTTTGGTACAAGGAATTATTGACCTTTATTATATAACTAAAGAAGGAGAAATAGTTTTAGTAGATTATAAAACAGATAGAGTAAAAAAAGGTGAGGAGCTGATATCAAAATATGAAGCTCAATTAAAAATTTATAAAAATGCTCTAGAAAAATCAATTCGGAAAAAAGGTTAGCCATGTATATATTTATTCTGTGCTATTAGGAGAAATAGTAGAAATAAAGTAAAAAAACTTGTAATTAATATAGAAATAGTATAGAATAAAATTAGGATAAAATAGGAGGAAATACAAATGAAATTTAAAGATATACGGAAAGAGTGAAAAAGGAATGTCTAGAGTCTCTATGATATTAATTGCAATCATAATTATATTAATAGGAATAATTATATTTTATGGTGTACAATTACTATCAAGATATTTAGGACAGTCTAATCAAAAGGAGGCACAAGCATATTCAAATATAACAGGTGGAATGGGAGGAGAGCAACCTAAAAAAGATAACAAGAAGGATAATAAACAAGAGGAAAAGCAGAATTTATTAGGCGGATATGTAGCATATACACCAGAAAATGGGACATATAAAGAGGTAACAAACAATGGAAAATATGCAGGAACTCCATCAAATGTTCAAGATTTTCAAACTGAAAATTTAGGTTGGAGAATTTGGAGTATAGATAGTAAAAAAATGGTTTTAGTTGCAGATAAAGCAGTATCAACTGGAGGAAAGAATGGAAAATTAATTGTAGATGGTGCAATAGGATATAATAATGGAGTTAAATTATTAAATGATTTATGCAGCACTTGTTATAGTAATAAAAGCTTAGGCGCAGTAGCAAGAAGTATAAATATAGAAGATATAGAAAATGTTTTAAATAAAAATATTTGGAAGCCAGAGGATTATTCTTATAAGGCAAATGGGCAAGAATATCACACGTATTTAAGTGCAAAGACCTTCATAGAAAACAAGACTTATCCATATATACACCAATTTGAAGAATATTCAGATATAGATTCAGCAAAAAAAGAAAAAGGAAAAGGAATAACAAGAAGCGAGCAGGAAAGCTTGTATTCGGGAGAAGTATATAAAACTTATGAAGCAGTATCAGCCTTAACTCCAACAGAAACATATTGGACAAATACTTTTTCAGATAAAAATTTTATAGATGCAATATATTACAATCTAATATTTAAGGAGCAAGCAGGTTTTTGGCTTGCATCACGTTGCGTTGGAGGTGCGTCAGAATATGCAGCATTTGCAATGCAATATGTATCAGCAAATAAAGTAGATGCATACCCATTGGTGGTTTCAAAAGCAAATGTGCCACTAGGAAATATAGAGGGTTATAAGGTACGTCCAATAGTAGAAATTGATCTTAGCAAAGTGAATTTAGACACAAAAAGTGGAACAGGTGAAAATTTAGAGAAAGCCTATAAACTTGAAGCAAAATAATGAATAATATTAAACCTTACTTAATTGTAAGGTTTTTTTTATTATTTTGTGATATAATAAAGAGGTTGGAGGAAAAATTATGCAAAATGTATTGATTGTTGAAGATGATGAGAAGCTTCGCTCAGAATTAGAAATTTTTTTAAAGAATAATGGATATAGGGCTACCTCATTAACTAATTTTAATAACACATTAAAAGATATTCTTGATGCGAAGCCCAATTTAGTGCTGTTAGATATAAATTTGCCAAATACAGATGGACAGTACATATGTAAGGAAATAAGAAGAATATCTGAGCTTCCTATTATTATTGTTACAAGTAGGGATAGCGAGCTTGATGAACTGCTGAGCATAAATTATGGTGCAGATTATTATGTGACTAAACCTTTTAATCTTCAAATTTTATTAGCTAAAATAGAGGCGGTTCTTAGGAGAACTGCTTCTGGGATTAAGACTCAAGATAAACTTGATTTTCGGTGAATTTATTTTAAACATAGCAAAAAGTAGAATAGAAAATGATAGAACACAAATAGAACTTACAAAGAATGAATTTAGGATATTAAAGTTTTTAGGTGAAAATAGAGGGAAAATTGTAGCAAGAGATGAAATAATGGAAAGACTTTGGGATAGTGAAAGCTTTATTGATGATAATACCTTAACTGTAAATATAACTAGGCTTAGAAATAAGCTAGAAGAATTAGGCGTAAAAGAGCTTTTGCAAACTAAGAGAGGCCAAGGATATATATTAATTTAGAGGAGAGAATATGCGGATTTAAAGCTTTTTTGAAGGATAGAATATTAACTATATGTATTCTTATATTTGGAGTGCTTACAACAGAAATTTTTTTGAGCATTTATCAAATAGGAGGGTTTATCAAGTTATATGTTGGAATTGCAATTTTAGGAGGATATTTTTTAGGTGCTTTTATTGAATATTCTAGAAAAAAAGATTTCTATGATTATTTATTTAAAACTTTAGGAGACTTAGATGAAAAATATTTGATATCAGAGCTTATTAGAAAGCCAAATTTTGTAGAAGAAAAAATATTAGAAGAGGTACTTAAAGAAGCTGATAAATCAATGCTTGAAAATGTAAATAATTATAAATATTGGGTGGAAGATTATAAAGAATATATAGAATTATGGATACATGAGATAAAGCTTCCAATAGCAACAAGTAAACTCATAATTGAAAATAACAAAAATTCTGCAACTAAAAGTATTAATGAGGAGTTAGATAAGCTTGAAGGATACATAGAACAAGTGTTATTTTATGCCAGAAGCAATGTAGTAGATAAGGATTATTTTATAAAAAAATGTGAGTTAGAAAAAATCGTAAAAGAATGTATAAAAAAGAATAAAAACATAATAATACAAGAAAAGATAAGCTTAGAACTGCATGACTTAGAAACATTTGTATATACAGACATTAAATGGATAATTTTTATCTTAACTCAGGTAATAAATAATTCAATTAAGTATATGAAACCAGAAGAAAATAAAAAAATCGAAATTTTTTCGAGACAAAATGCAGAAAATGTGGTATTATATATAGTAGACAATGGAATAGGAATTGAAAAGGCAGAGATAACAAGAGTATTTGAAAAAGGATTTACTCGGAAGTAATGGAAGAATTCAAAATAAAAAATCCACAGGAATAGGTCTATATTTATGCAAAAAGTTATGTAATAAACTTGGTATGGGAATAGAATTAACTTCAAATAAGGAGCTTGGTACAGAAGTAAAATTAATTTTCCCAAAAGGAAGCTATACAGAAATATAAATTACAAAAGTGTAAAAATAAATACCAAAAGATAAGAATTATGTATAATAAAAGATATGGGGTAATTTAAAATGGAGAAAAAGAAAATAATAAATGAATTAACAGTAATATTTTGGCTATTTGTAATCGGAAGTATAGTTGGATATATATATGAAATGATAGTTGTACTTGTACAAAAGGGATGTTTTGAATCAAGACAGGGCTTGATATACGGACCATTTACACCTATTTATGGAATTCGGTGCAGTAGTATATTATGAGGTTTTGAATATGCTAGAAAAAAGTAGCAAAAGAACTTGTAATGAAACTGCATTATGTGATAGGCACTCAGCTAGGATTTCTTATTTTATAAGAATATTTCTTGTTACAGCGATACTTGGTGGGGTAACTGAATATATAGGCTCTTATGCTCAAGAAAAATTATTTGGAACAATATCTTGGGATTATTCACATTTGCCATTTAATTTAAATGGTAGGACAAGCCTTTTACATTGTACATACTGGGGAATAGGACGGAATTATGTATGTAACACTTATTGTGCCAATTTTAAAAAGGTTAAAAGAAAGACTTGAGAAAAAAAGAGTGGGTCTTATAACAATTACATTTTCTTTATTTATGGTATTTAATACAGTAATTTCATGTATTGCAGCAGAAAGACAAGAGCAAAGAAGAAAAAATGTAGAGGCAAAAAGCTCATTAGATACCTTCCTAGACACATATTATCCAGATGAATATATGGATAAGGTTTATGCAAATAAAAAAGACCGTTAACAAAATTTAATATGAGGAGGAGATATGAAAGACATTTACTTAATTTTGACATACACAGGTACGATTCCTTCTAAAGTAATAAAAGGGTTTACGAGGGATGAATTTTCACATGTATCGATATCATTAGATATTGATTTGCAAGAGATGTACAGCTTTGCAAGACTAAGAAAATATAATTTTTTCATAGCTGGCTTTGTGCATGAAAAAATAAATGAAGGGACATTCAAAAGGTTTAAAAATACAAAAGCTAAGGTTTATCGTATATCAATAACAGAAAAGCAATATGATATTATTAAAAATACGATTAAAAAAGTTTGGGCTGACAAGGAAAAGTACAAATTTAATATCTTAGGATTATGTGCAGTAAGTATTCACAAAAAAGTGCAAAGGGAGTATTATTTTTATTGTGCAGAGTTTGTAAAATATGTATTAGAAGAAGCACTTATAAATACGGAGCTGCCAGATATTGTAAAACCAGATGATTTTAAGAATATAAAAGGACTAGAAGAAATTTATTCTGGGTATTTAAGGGAGTATTCTAGTTCAAAAGTTAAAGAATTATCCTTAAAATACCAGTAATAAAATATTGTAAATAAAGCAAAATAAGGTTAAATGTGATTAAAAGTTCATATTTGAAGAAATTTAAGCGAATAAGGAGAAAAAAGGAATGAAAAGAAAATTTTACTTGAGCTTTTTACTTTGTTTTGCGTTATTTATGCTTTTTACTTGCAAAGTTTTTGCAGCTGAACCTACTTATGAAGAAGATAAAGGATATGTACTAAATGGTACACAAAAATGCTTCTTTGCAAATGGTACACATGTTAGCATCGAAGAAAGAGCAGATGGACAAAGCGGTGCAACTATTTTTTGGGAGGCTGGAACAAAA
>CARDEQ010000086.1:0-6283 GCA_948958005.1 uncultured Clostridia bacterium | reverse complement strand
AGGTCCAACAACTCCAATTGGTTTCATACATGAACCTGGGCTATGTCCTTTTATCTCCATTCTATTGGTTCCATTTGCCATTGTCTTTTCTCCAAGACCACCTGCACCTGCAACAATATATCCCGTGCTATTGTCTATAACTACCATAGCACCTTGTCTTTGTTCATCGACCCTTATCTCTTTTCCTTCTGCATCTTTTCTTTTTACCTTCTTAATTTTATACCATTTTTTTGCATTCTCCACAAATTCAACATCTATCTCTTTTTGTATATTTTGATCTAGAGCTGTGTAAATATGGTACCCATTTCCAAATAAGTTAAGTTCTGCTTCTTCTTTTGTCCATTTATTTTCCTCCATTAAATCTTTTAGTATTTGATCTCTAGCTGCTTCTAAATAATATGAAAGTTTGTTATTTTGTGCCGTCTCTCCTTTTTTGAATGGCATTCCTCCATCTACTTGTGCAATTCCTGAATTGTATTCTTCTTCATTTATTTTGCCTAGCTCTTTCATTTTTTGAAGAACTGTTTTTATTTTTTTATTTATTTTATTATTTTGCTCCTCTGTTGCATTAAATGGATTATATCTTTCTGGTGCACTTGTTATTCCTGCTATATATGCGGCTTCTGCAACAGTTACATCCTTTGCATCTTTATCAAAATAGTATCTTGCTGCTGTTTGCACTCCATATATACGACTTCCTCCTCCTCCAAGTGGTATTAGATTTAGATAAAGTTCTAATATTTGATCTTTAGATAATTTATTTTCTAATTGATAAGCTCTTACTATCTCTTTTATTTTCCTTAAAGCTCCTTCTATTGCTGAGTTTTCATCTTCTCCTGTAACATTCTTAACCACCTGCTGTGTAATCGTACTTCCTCCAAAAGAAGATTCTCCTGAATGTGTTATAAAGGTAAAGAATGCTCCTAATGTTCTTTTCCAGTCAACTCCGATTATGTTCTTCAAATCTTTCGTCCTCAATTGAGATAAATGCCTTTGGCAGATATTGTGACATCTCGTCTTTACTTATTATTTCTCTGTTTTCATTACCTCTTAAGGTCGCAACTACATTACCATCTTTATCATACATCTTTGAGTTCTCATATGTTATCTCAAGCTTAGTCTCATCTAGTGCCCAATCTCCCCAAATACAGCGATATACAATTGCTGCAAGTATACCTCCAATTGAAACAGCTAAAAGTATGCACATAACAAGAACAACTTTTATAAACTTTTTAAGTTTTGGGTGTTTTTTCTTCTCTTTAGGTTTCTTGCTTTTTTTAGTTTGTATTGGTTTATACATTACAGTATTATCTGATGTCTTTTTCTCTTTTTCTTTAACTTTTTCTTTAACTTTTTCTTTTACTTCCTGTTTTTCATTTTTCTTCATATTTTCCCTCCTTAAAAGAGTTCTTTTGTTTTGGTATAATTTACGATATTACTATTATAATACAAAACTTTCAAAAGATAAAGTATTTTTAAGAAAGTTTTAATAATTATTAATATAATTTTAAAATAATTTAAATTAGTATATTAGCCCGATGTTTGGTTTAACATCGGGCTACCTCCCATCAAAGCAAAAACTCTTAGCCTGCTTTTCTTCTAGTTCCGATACTTAAGTTTAGTTGCCATTCCTCCTCTAATATGTCTTTCCGCTTTATTCTCATCAAGTATTTTTCTAACCTCTATTGCTAGAACAGGGTTTATCTTAAGCAATCTCTCACTAACATCCTTATGTACTGTGCTCTTACTAATTCCAAACTTTTTAGCAGCACCCCTAACTGTATCTTTCGAATCTATGATATATCGTGCAATCAAACAAGCACGTTCTTCTATTGTTTGTTTACCTCCCATAACACTTTAAGCCCCCTTGTATGTTTGCTTTTGTTTAATTGTATTCATAGGAGTAAGTCCTTAGAACTTCATTTTAAAAGTCATAAAAAGACTTAAAAAGAAGAGCAACAAGGAAAAGAAAAGGAAGAAAAAAAGACGGGGGGACGGAGCTTTTGTCTCAAGCCTTCAATTCACTTGTATTATTCATTTCTTTTCTTATATTAATATTTATACCAAATGTTGATATTATTGACAGAGTAAAAATTAAAATAAAAACTTTCTCTCCAATAAATCTACTCAAAATTGCAAGTGCGAAAAAAACAATTACTTCAGTAAAACAAAGCGTCATTTGGCCAACAGCTGATAAAAGTTCTTTATTTTCTTTTTGTTCCTTTATGATATTTTGTATTGAAGTTTGTATCGATGTATCATATACTTTTTCAAAATTATCATTTAAAGTTTTGTTCAATGATATTGTTACTTTATTTTTAGCAAATAAAAATATTCCTGTAATAATAATCTTTACAGCTGTTACAAAATTATTTACCTTTGATATATTCTTATCTAAATACTTTCCAGTTAAAATTATAGTAACCGACTGTAATATTAATGATATTATCATTATTGAAGAAAACAAAGAAAAATCCTTCAACACGATATACAAATATAATGGCATAAACTGTCTCTCAATTATATGGTTTGTCCTCAAAGCATATATAATCTTATATTTACTTTTGCTTTTAAATATATATTTTATAGACGCCCTAAAAGCGCCTGCTTTTCTCTCAACCTTATAATCTATTTTTCTAATAAAAATATATTGTAGAAAAAAGAATACAGAAATTATTATAAATATCACAATATTATTATTTGAAATGACTCCCCAAGCAATCAAAAAGCTTCCAATTGCTGTTCCTAATATTTTTGTTAAATTTAAAAAACTATTAAATCTTCCTCTATATTCACTATCTACATACTTGCTTGACAATGCATCCGAGCTTGGGTTAGAAATTCCCATCAATCCCATTGCAAATATGAATACAATTATATTTTTGTATATGTTTGTTCCATCTAACATCATATATGCACTTATAATACTAAAAATATTAGAAATCAAAATACATTTTGCAACTCCAAACCTTGAAGATATATTAACAAATAATGGTGTGCAAAGTCCTGTTATTCCAAATCTTAATCCATAAATTAATAGAATAGTCCATATTGGCATCCCGTTTTTATATAGCATTACTGCTCCAAATGTCCCTATTAGTGCATGTGCAAAATTATATAATAAAGCACCTAAATACATATACTTACATTCTCTTTTAAAAAAATATTCCTTCATTTGTTTCTCCGGCTTTCAAATTTTATTTAATTTTTTCACTACTACTCCATCTTTATTTATTTTAAAATTTCTATAAAATATAATATTTACCATTATAAATTGTTCCATCATTGAAAGAATTTGCCCAATCGCTGTACAAAATGGTGTTTTCAAAAACGATGCCGTTGCTCTTATTCCAGATGCTGTTACTTTATTTGCTGTTATTTTAGCTTCAAATCTATCCGCTAATTGTAAATAACAAATTTTTATCTGATATAATGGCTCCAATAGAAAATTTATCACCTCAACACCCAAATATATAAGTAAAATAATCAAATTTAGTTCGTAATATCTATATGAAAATAATAGCATAAGAAAAGTTGTAAATAATAAAATTGCTATCAATTTATACGCATTACTTTTGTGTTCTTTGTAATTAAACCTTCCTTTACTTATATCAATTTTACAAACTGTATCAATAGCCCCCAAAGCATCCCATTGTGTATCTGTAACTAATGCAACTAGATTAATCGCAGTAGTATATTTGGCTCCAAATTCTAAAACATTACTAAATCCAAATAAATATGTTAAAAAATAAAATATATCTCTTGATATTGAAACAGATTCATATTTTATACTTTTAAGTAAGTCAAATTCAAATTTAAACTTTCTATACTGTTTTGCTGTTACAAATACAGTATAAGCAAGAATAGTAAGCAAAGTAATTATAACAATAACTCCCTTATCTTTTATAAATAGAGCTAATAACATTAATGTAACGAAATTTAATATATTAAGAATTATCATATATTTATTTGCTAACTTCTCTTTTCCTTCAAAATACAGCTTTTCCATAACAAACGAAAAAACCAACTGTATATACAATTGAATTATTGAATATATAGCAAATTCCTTATATATCTCATAATCCATATTCATAAACTCAATATATCCCTTTATATTAATTACAAAGCTCCCAAACACAATCAATCCGAGAAATTATACCCACAGTCATCCCTGATAAAACTGCATTTTCCTTTTTATCTTTTTCCTTATTAATATTAGCTCCTGTCCCAAAAATTCCTCTAAACATTTGCCAAATAAACTGTATTGGATATGTCAAAGTAAAAACATTTGCTAAATCCTTATCCAATAATACTCCCAGTAATATCCATGATATCACCGGTATAAAGGAAAAAATTGCTTTATTAAAACTTATCCTCAATAATCGCTTCATATAACTATTCCCCTTTTCAGAAAAACAAAGGGACAAATCTCAAGTCAAAAGGACGGGATTTTTAAGACAAAGGGACGGAGCTTTTGTCTCAGGCTTTTTATTATCCTCTATCCTCTATCCTCTATTCTCTATTCTCCATTCTCTATAAATTTATGTATATATTTATTTAGTTTGTCCTTGTTCACCTTGAATATTTCTGACATATCTCTTAATGATACTCCACAGCTTTGTCTTATTTCTACTAATAGCTTTCCAAATTCAAATTCGTTTTCCTCAAAACTACCCTCTATTTTATTTTCATATTCTCTAATTATCATTTCTACATTATCTTCATACTCTATTACATCCTTTATATTTTCTATCTCTTGCAATTCTTTATGGATAGCATAAAATTGCTCAATATATCCAGCTTCATTTTTAAAAATTAATTTAATACTATTTGAACTTATGACCTTTCTTCCATTTATGTACTCATTGTAACTTGAATAGCAGTAATCCTCCATTTTAAGGCATATCCCTGCGCTTACTGGATTTCTGTGGATATACACTAAGCAATTATATAATTGTTTTTGGCTTAATATTGGTTGTGTAAAAAACCTATCTCTGAATACAAAACCCTTTCTTTTATTAAGTTTATTATATCTCATAGCATAAGTTGTATTTACTTTTCTCATTAAATCACTTAATTCTTCTGGCACCTGACAATATATCAAAAAATGTGCATGATTATCCATTATACAATAAGATAAAATTTCTATATTAGTATTTTTTATTTTGTTTTCTAGTATACTTATGAAATTCTCTTTCCATTCTTTCCTTCTAAAAATATATTCCTGATTTATTCCTTGAACAATCAAATGAATATAACTAGTCCCAATATTTACTCTTGCTCTACGGGGCATAATTATCAACTCCTTTATAATTTTGCCCCCATATTTTTACATTATAGCACAAATAAAACAAATAGTCTATATCAAATTTTTCCTAAGACAAAAGCCCCGTCCCCTTGTCTTTTCCAATAATTACATTTGATTTCACGTTTTATTTATGTTAACATATATTTATGGAGATGATTATTATGTTAAAAGAAATCACAAATACTGTGAAGAATTTTGATTTAAAAATAAAAGAAATTATGGTTAAAGGATTACATTTTTCTTTAATTGTATCTATAATAGGAACAATATTTTTACTTTATTATATCGCTTTTAAAAACTCTAATCTAATTTATTACATAGGTCTTAAGACTGTTGCTCTTTCAATATCTTTTAGTGCATCCTTCTTTGCTTGTGCCTTTGCAATGGATAAGATTAAAAAGGATTTAGCTTAATCCTACAATTTTGTTGAACATGAATTTTTCTTAAGACAAAAGCCCCGTCCCCTTGTCTTCCTTGTCTTTTTCCCCTTGTTTTCTCGTTTTTCTTCACAATAAAAGCACATGACTCTGAGTCAAGTGCTTTTATTGTTTTTTATGTTAAGGATGATATTTTCTTAATTTATACAGCTTCAGCGTGTGCAATTTCTTGTTCTGTTTCTTCTTTTTCGCCTTCGCCATCTTTTTCATTTATTACTTCTAAGCTAGAAATAGAAACTTCATAAGCTACTCTTTCTATTGTAGTTCCATCTTCGAATTTTTTTTCATATTTTCTTGATTGAACACGACCTATTGCTTTTACCTGTGCTCCTACTTCTAAATGATCACAAAATCTTGCATTTCTGCCCCAAGCTATTGCTGGTATGTAATCTGATTTGCTATATGCTCTATTTACTGCAAGTAAAAGGTCTGCAATCTCACGTCCAAATGGTGTTTTTCTATAAATTGGCTTTTTACAAATATGTCCAATTAATACCACTTCGTTTGAAACATCTAAGTTGATTTCTTCGTCCTCTGC
>CARDEQ010000085.1:0-6319 GCA_948958005.1 uncultured Clostridia bacterium | reverse complement strand
ATCATTACTATTTATATTAATATCCTTTAGTTTCAAATCTTTAGTTCCTATATATACATCTCTATTTCCATCTAAGGTATGGCATTTTATAATTGTGTAATTTTCATAATGATATTCTATGCTTCCACCATCATCATAAGATGTAGCATTTGGGAAATCTTTATTTGCTTTTGCCATTATTTCTTCCATTGTTATCTTATTTTGTAATAATGCTTCTCTTAAAGAAAGGCTGCTTTCTGTTAAATTTGAACTATCACTATTTAGATTTATGGCAACATGACCTTCAAAAGCATACACATTATAATCTATATTTGCAATCTCCCCTTTACTAATTATTGTTTCTTTTTGATTTGGGCTTATCATAGTTTTTTGATAAAATACAAGATTAAATTCTTCTGCTGATTTTAATTCAATTTTTATCGCTCTTACTTGTGCTGGATAACTTTCCATTATAGTACCATCATAAGTTATTTTTACATTTGTTCCAACCTTATAAATTGCATCATTAAATTCACCTAATCCAATAGAAATTCTATCTGATGATTTTCTTATTTCTTCATTCTCATTTGGCTCAACTATAATATATGAAGAATTAGATTCAATAACTTTACCGAAAAATGAATGTTCATTATTTTCATTAGTTCTAGTGTCAACAGGATCTGAACTAATATTTTCAGTTTTAAAATTAAGATTTGCTCTATTTGTAACATTCCTTTCAATTAAAATATATGTAGCAACTACTCCAATAACTATAATCAATGCTACAATTAAAATTCCAACAAGTATTTTCTTATTTTTATCCATTTTTTCCACCAATTCGACCTTTCACTTTATAACTTAACCATATAAGTAATTTACTGTCTCGTATTCAAATTATATCATAAAGGGCAAATGATTTTCAACTAATCATCTGCCCTACTTATTGTAATTTATAGAACTTACATATTTCTTTTATTACTTACCATTATTTGATGTTATAGTTTTATCTGACTCTACAAATTTCTCCTCACTTTTACTTATATTCTTCTTTCAAAAACTCTTTATAAATTTCCTTGTCTATTTCAAATTCTGGTGCCCCCATTGCACCTGGTGCTACTTCGTATTTATCAAATACTATTACTATATTTCCATCTTTTGAAAAATAAAATTCTTGATTTTTTTCTATTGTTTTAAAATTAAAATCTGCTATCTCATTATCAACCCAATATACTACATTTTTATCTTCTTTCATCCTAGAAATCATTTGTCTTTTTATCTCATTACTTATGCATTCTTTAAAATCATCACTTGTAAATAAATCTTCAAATATTATTATTTTATCTTTTCTCTTGTCAATATGATAAATTTTATATCGTATATTGCTTCCAGCTCTAACTTCTGATAGTGCTAATTTTAAAGTAAACCAATTTTCACTATTTTCTAGCACTTCTGATTCCAACTTAACTGAAAGATGATTTTCTGGATCTTTTTCTTCATTATACATATCTATTATCCTTTGAGTAAGTTTATTTACATCATCATTTACGATTTGACTTGTTTTATCTTCGTTCTCTAATACAGGAATTTCTATATCTAATTCACTATTTCCTTCTTTGTCAAAATATCTTCTTATAGTAATAACTTTTACTATATTACCAACTACTGGTATTCCTTGCATAGCATACGAAATATCATTACTAATATTAGGTAATATTAGTAATACTAAAACTATCATTGCTGATGCAAATTTAAATGTAATTCTAAATGTTGGTTTCTTATTAAATTCCCTATGAGTATCTTCTAATCTGTTTAAAGTTTCATCAATAATTTTACTAAAATTATCTGGAGCTTTTACATTTTCACATTTTACTGCTTTTTTTATCTTCCTATCTTGAAAAAGTTTCATATTTTTATAATCTCCTTTATCTTTTCTCTTCCTCTTGATAATTGTTTTTTTATAGCATCAACCTTACTTCCAGTTATTGTACTTATTTCTTTTATTGATAAATCTTCATAATAAAATAATGTTATTGCTGTTCTATATGGATTATCTAACTTTTGTACTGCGTTCCAAATAGTCAAATTTGTATCAACATCTGTTTTATCTGCTTGTAAGTTTTCCTCTTCTATATTCAAGCAATGTTTCTTGCCATTTAATATTTCAACTGATGTATTCTTCAATATTCTATAAATCCAAGGCTTAAATTTTCGCTTGTCTTTTAGATTATCTAATTCTTTATATGCTCTACAAATTGTTTCTTGTACTGCATCTTCTACATCTGCTTCATTTCTTAATATACTATATGAAAGTCTATACATTCCATTTTCTAATTTTTTTATATTATCGCAAAACCAAATTTTAGTATCTATCATTAGTATGAGCCTCCTTCTTTGAGATATATTATAACATTACTAAAATACTTTTGTATATACTATTTTAATGCTATATGATTTTGCACTAATTATATATATTTAATTATTTACTGAGTGAGTTACCATAGCTGTACTCTCTGTAATTTTACTAAAAGTATATCCATTACTAATTCCATAATCAATAATATCCTCTAAAGCATTTAATGTTTTAGTATTTCCATTAAAATCATGCATTAGCACTACATTACTTCTAGATTTGCTTAAATTACTAATTACATTGTCATAAACATCATATGAGCTTTTAGCTTCTCCTGCATCTCCAGATGATACATTCCAATCAAAATATTTATATCCGTTATCAAGAACTGTTTTCGTTAATCTTGACATTATGCCTGGATTATATCTACTTACAGTATTAGAACTTCCACCCGGAAATCTAGTTATTATAGTATTATAACCAGTAGTTTTTTTTATTTTATCTTGCAGTTTTCTTATATTTTGCATATAGGTTTCTTCTGATTTATATATTTCCTTATAATTATGTGAATATCCGTGAATTGCAACTGTATGCCCTTCATTTACTTCTCTTTTTACTATTTCTTCTTTTGCTCCATCATAGTTTAATATAAAAAATGTCGCTTTTACATTCTTTTTCTTTAATATATCTAGTATTTTAGGAGTTATATTTGTAGAAGGTCCATCATCAAAAGTTAGATATATTACGCCTTTCTGCCCATTTTCTCCTGATTTAGCTTGAACAGGCTTACTTATAACTGAAACCGTTCTTTTCTTAATAGCTTCATTACCTTTAGAATCAGAAACTTTATAGGTTATGGTATAAGTACCATTTTTAGAAGTATCTACATTTCCTTCTTTTTGTATTTTTTCTGTTAAATCTCCATCTTTTTCATCTACTGCCTTTGCTCCTTGTTCTTTATAGCTATTCCCTCTTATTACAGAAATTTTTTCTTTTCCGTTTAATGTAAGAACAGGTGCAATATCGTCAATAAAATTTACTGTTCTTGTTTTCGTGCTTAAATTTCCTGCACTATCAGAAACTGTATATTTTATTTCGATTTGATTTTCACTTACATCTTTTCTTTCTATATTAATTTTATCTGTAATATCTCCATCACAATTATCAGTTGCAGTAACTCCTATTTCTTCATATTCTTTGGTATAAGACAAATTTATAATTTCTTCTCCTTCTAATACAATCTCAGGGGAAGTTTTATCTACTACTCTTATAGTATGTTTTTCATAATACTTACCAAAAAGCATTGGTACTTCATATTCAATATCATAATCTCCTACTGTATTATAATCTATTTCACCTATCATTTTTACATTCTTAGAAACATCATGAAATAGATAACTTGTTTTAGGTATTTCTATTTGTTTATTGCTGTTTACCTCTATTTCTACTACATCTTGGATTTCTAATCTTGGATTTGCTAATGCAAATGTAGTAGGAATACTTATAAATAATAAAAATTCTAGTGCTATTAAAAATACAATAGGCTTTTTAAATTTTTTACCTTTACATATTTTTGTAAATAATAGTGCTACTATTACTGTAATTAATACTTCTATTATAATTGTCATCTTTTGCTTCATCTCCTAATATATATTTTTCTTTTTATATATTGTATGATGATTTTTATCGACAAAAAGTGACAATTATTTTTCATATATTATATTATATTATATTTAAAATTGGCTTTAGATGAGTATAAAAAGTATAGAGTTATACAAGATAAAAATCATATTTCTGATTTTGATAAACTGATTACAGAAGCCAAAAACTTAAATAACATCTCAGCGACAACTTACTATTTGTACTTCACTATAATAACATAAAAACAAGCAATTTTCAATACAGATAATCACTTGTTTTCATTATAAAATACTTTTCTATTGTTTGGATTCTCTATGTCTTTTTATTATCATAAAAATATATCCAAATATATTTATTGCAGTTGTACATGCTATGAAAATTGTTATTGGTACTAATATTTCCTTTAGTTCTGGATAAGCAAAAAGATATTCAAATCCATACTTAAACGATTCTATTATTATCATTGTAAAACAAAGCGTTATGTTTGTTATTCCATAGAAATGTATATTTTGCCTTTTCCATTGAATCCATTCAATAATATGTCCTATTAAATTAACAAAAAACATTATCATTAAATCAGCAAATTGTACCATTGTATAAATGTATTCATGTTTATAAATTCCAGGTTTCCTTAAATCTCCAAATAGCATTAGTGTACCCATTCCATACGAATTACTATATAACCTCAAAGAAATTGCTAGTGAAACTACTACAACAGTGAATAAACAAATTCCCCATATTATTCCTCTCCTTATTTTATTCTTTTTTCGTATTATTATAATATCTTCTCTCAATTCATTTTGTTCTTTATTTTTCAAATTTTCCATTATATCTCTCCCCTCAATTCTTCTAAACATTTACTGCATATTTTCTGTTCCTTATAGTCAATTAAATCTTTATCTTGACTACAAAATACACATTTGGCATTATCTTTTTGTAATATAATTGCTTGTTTATCTATAAAGATTTCTAATAAATCACCTTCCTCTATATCTAAATCATTTCTAATTTCCATTGGGATTACGATTCTTCCCAGATTGTCAATTCTTCTTTTTATTCCTGTACTTCTTTTCATTTGTTTTATTCCTCCTAATTTTCCTTTTATTTCAACATTTTTTTAATATTTCTATAAAATTATAGACTATTCAAGTAGCCTATAATTTTAAAAAAAATTGTTATACTACTTTTAAATTAACTTTTTTCTACTAAGGAGAAGTATTTTGAAATTATCAGATGCAATTTATAAAAGAGTAAAATATTATATGAAACTAAATAATTTAACTTCACTTTGGGATTTGTATAAAGCAACAGGTATCCCAAAGTCTACTTTGAATGCTCTTTTCGGTACTAGAAAATCAAATGTTATTAAACTTACAACACTTGTTCAACTATGTCTAGGATTAAATACTAATTTGCAAGAATTTTTTAATGACGAAATTTTTAAAGAAATTGATGATGATATGTAACTTTAACTCTCCTTTTATTATTTATTCTAGCATTATCTTATTCGTTTTTCAATAGTTTTCCCCAAAAAATGTTGCGTTCGTTCTCCATCTTCTTTTATTTTTTTTGCTATATTATATGTAGTTTTAAATTAATTGGAGTAAAAAATATGTATTTATCCGAAGCTATCAAATTAAAAATTATAAATTTAATGGAACTTAATAATATGAATGGTAATAAGCTTGCACTGGCTGCTGGTATAAATCGTTCTACCATAAATAGATTTTTAAGAAATGAAAGTTGCTCTATAAAAATTGAAACTATTACTTTAATTTGTCAATCTCTTGGCATTACTTTAAAAGACTTTTTTGATGATCAATTATTTAATGATGTTGAAATAAATGATTAACCAATAAAGCTTCTCTAATTTGCTTTATTGGTTATTTATTATATATTTTATTCATATTGTATTATTTTGTTTAAAATACCATTATACTCTTTGCTAATTTTTCCGATTTCTTTGGTACTATGAATCATTATAAATTCTTCTATACTTGATTCTGCTCTTTTTAAATCCTCTTTTGTATAACCTTTTTCTTCAATTTTTACTCCTGCCTTTGTCAATAATTCCATTTCTTTTTCGTTAAATTCTATCTCCATTTTTCTTCCTCCTATGCATTCTTTATTGCTACTAATAGCTCGTTTTCTTGTACTACTTTAGCATGATTCTCAAATATATATGTTTCTCCTGTCATATAAACTCTATAACCTATATTTTCAAGTTTGATTCTAGTTAATTCTAAAAATCTACTAGCTTCTAGTTTAGACAAGTTTAACTTTACTCTTAGTTCAAAATATTTATATACTATTAATTTATCATTTGCAGCTGGCTTTTTATTTAGTTCA
>CARDEQ010000084.1:4372-6322 GCA_948958005.1 uncultured Clostridia bacterium | reverse complement strand
GTTTTAAAGTTGTATATTACGATAGAATATTCAAAATAAAAAGAATGTATACCTTAGAAAATTGGTATGAAACAAAAACATTTTCAACCTATTATATAAAATACACAGAGGATGTTTTAGCAAGTGGAAATGTAAATTCTAGCAATAATATAGGAGATTATATAACAGTTGTAAAGAAGCGGAAAAGAACAATATATCAATGTAAATAGCTATATAGGAGTAGAAGAAGCAAACAGGATAATAGAAAAAAATGGATTAACTTTTACAATACAAAAAACACACCTTTACATGGATTACACAATATTAACAATCAAGGTAAAAAACAATACACAGAATACAATTTGTTTAGATACAAAAGAGAATATAGATACAATGTATTTATATGATACAAATGGAGTAAGGTATTCAGCCCTTCTAAATGAAAACTCAATAGAAGAATTAACAGCATCAAAAAATATGGAAATTACAGTAAATATAAAATTCAACAAAATGTACAATCCAAATGCAAGAGAAATAAATGGTCTAGTTCTAAGGGATTTAGTTACAAACTATGATAAATTTAGAGAAGGGACAGAAGAAAAGAAAAGCAAAGTAGTAGATATAGAAATGTAAAATGCAAGGAGAACAGACACATGGGAGAAGATGAAAGAAAAGACAAGAGAAGCGACGAGGAAACAACTAGAGGGCTTGGGCAAGCAGCAAAAAAAAATAATAAAAGTAAATTTTCCATGATTGCTAGAAGATTAGCCATCGCTATTAAAGTTACCATAGTACTTATTACAAAATTGTTACCAGTAATACTTGTATCATTAGTATTAACAGCATGTGCATATTGGTTTGACTTAGATGGAGATAATGCAATAGCAAGTGTTGCATCTTCTACTTTAATTAAAGATAAAGAAAATGTTGATATAGAAGAAGCAAGTGAAGCTGATGGATACTATTTTAAAATAAATAAAGAATTAGCAGAAAAATACTTAATAGAATTAAACAAAGCAGCCTACTATGGTTATTGGGAAACTAGACATCCAGATATAGAAGAAAAAATAGCAGAAAAAGGAGAATATGTACATAATCCAGATGAGTTACAGATAGAGGAAGAGGAAATAATAGAATGGTTTAGAACAGAGGACTATGAACCATATTTCATAAAAATGATAAAGGCAGAAGTAGCAAGTAGTTATCCAAAACTTGGAGATTACGAAGGAATAGATGATACAGAAAGTGAAAGAAACAAAGAACTTGGAAATAAAAAGGACAAGGATGGAAATTATGTAGCACAAGGAGTAGTAGAAGTTCAAAGAACAAAAATAGACAAGGAGGGAAACTCACAAGAACCAATAGAGTTAAAATACTTACCCTTGGAGAAATTGAGAGAATTAATAGAAGCAAATGAAGAAAAGGCTCTAGATTATTTCTCATTTGAAGAAGGACTAATATATTATGCAACATGGAGAGAGGTTGTAGTTACAGTAAATGGAGAGGAAACTTCAAGAACATATGAAATTAATGAAGCAACTCCAGTATCCTATAAAACAATTGCAAATACTTGCAGTATGCCATATAATTTCTTATTTGCACTCCTTCAAGAGGGAAAGAATCCAGATTGGATAATGGCAGTGGTAGACCTACTTCTAGAAGAAAGCGAAGTAGTTCTAATGATACAAGACCAATTAAACATTACAACATTGACACATACAGAAGTAGAATATCATGCAGAGCAAACAGCTACGGAGCATTTTAACTCTATCGGAAGTGAAGAGTCAGGATATCATTGGGTAAGTACAGGAACTAGCAATGAGAGTTATACATATCCAGTGGGAGAACCAGTAATAACAGTCACAGTAACAAAAACATATACAAATACAGCAAATGTATTTATAAAGAAAGCAAAAACATGGTGTCTAGATTTTGAGCAAGAGGCAATACCAATACATACAGAAACTGAAG
>CARDEQ010000084.1:0-4362 GCA_948958005.1 uncultured Clostridia bacterium | reverse complement strand
AATATAAAAAAAACGAAAGTTATACAGATGGAGACCTTGCAGGACTTCGGATATTTTACTACCTCAACATCTAGTTTGCCCGAGCCAACAGGTGCAGGAGAAACGGCATCTATAACAATTACAGGAATATCTTCAGGAACACTTTTGTACTCAACAAGTGAAAAGCTGGATATAGAGGACTTCAGTTTTGAAATTGGAATAGTTACTGAAAAAAGGATAAATTATGAAAGATTCCTAGGCTTGTGGAAGAATTCAAAGGGAGAATACGAGCAAGGACTAGAATTTGATCAAAATGGAAAAGAAGTACCTTACCCATTACCAGATGAAGAGGATGCAAAAATTTATCCACCAGAGGAAATAGCATCAGAAAATGGACAAGATATAAGCTTATTAATAAGCCTGCTCCAAAATTATGATGATACTCAGCTCCATGAAAGGCTAATGAAGTATTATTGGAATGTATGGATGGGAGAAGAAATCTGGGATGTAGACTTAGGAGAAATATTAGATTTCTTTGATACAGAAGTATTTAAGCCAATAGGTGGAGGCTCAATTTATGGAGGCAATGCAGAAGAAAAAGTATGGTATGCGCTAATAGAGGCAGGATTTAGTGAATATGCGGCAGCAGGAGCAATGGGTAGCATTTACCAAGAAAGTGGATTTAGAACAAATAATTTGCAAAATACATATGAAACGTCACTTGGGCTAAGTGACGAACAATATACAGCAGCAGTCGATAATGGTTCATACGCAAACTTTGCAAATGACTGGGCAGGATATGGTTTATGTCAATGGACATCGCCAGGAAGAAAAACAGGACTGTTAAATTATGTAAAAGATAAAGGAGTTAGCATAAGTGATACAAATGCCCAAGTAGAATATTTGTTGGCAGAGTTAGGTGTATCAAATAGTGCGGCAGGTAATGCAACATATCAGCTTCTAAGATATCATGGATATGATGCAGATGCATGGATAAATGCAACCAATGTATCAGATGCAGCAACAGCCTTTTGTTGGTCATTTGAGAGACCAGATGATAAATATGCAAATGTACCAAACAGAATACAGAAAGCAAATGAGTATTATAATAAATACCATGGTAAAAAAAGACCAGCATTTTCAGGAGATACAGTACAAGGAGGAAGTTTTACTTTCCCACATTATTTACAAGGAAATTATGCAAATATTTCTTATGGACCAGGGGGAAGAACAGTAAGCTCGTCAGGGTGTGGACCTACAAGTTTAGCAATGATACTATCAGGAGTACTTGGAGACCCATCAATTGATCCAGCATCAGTTGTAGCAGACATAAAGACTCAATGGCCAAATGGAGAATACTTTCAAGTACCAGATGGTTCCAGCCATTGCATATTCCAAAATAGTTTCCTTCAAAAATATTATGGAGTACATTCGACATATATAAGACATAGTCCTAACGAAAGAAAACTAGGATTAGAAGCATTAGAAAATGGATACCCTGTTATAGGTGGAGAACAAGGGCACGTCTTAGCATTAATACCAGTGTCAGATGAATTAAAAGCACAGGGATATAAATTTTATATAATGGATTCAGCAAGAGGACATGACGGACCATATAAGTCAGTCGAAGATGCAAACAAGGTAGTTAAAGGAAGCTTAACCTTTACAGCCATAATAAAACCATAAACGTAAGGAGAAAAGTTTTATGAGTAAAATGCAAAAGACAATATTAATACTAATAATAATAGTTATCTTAATAATTATTATAATACTTCGGCTACATGCTTATGAAAAGGCAAGAGCAGAATTTAGAAAAAAAATACACATATATTGAAGATATACAACCTGAGAGCAAAATAGAAGTTGTAGAAAGTAGAAATGAGTTTTACACTGTTAAAGATTGTATTAGCAAATATTATACATATTGTGCAATAGTATCAAATCCAGCAGAATACTACGGAGATACACAGCAGGATGTATTAACACAAGCAAAAAATGAAAATGCGCAAATAATATATAATATGTTAGATACAGAATATAAAGAAGTAGAAGGAATAACAGAACTAAATATTGTAGATAAAGTAGAAAAAAGCACAAATTCAATAGTAGATATAGAGAATATGCAAGTTAGTGCAGGCAAAAATGGGATATCAGCATATATAGCAAATGGAACTTTAAGAGACAAAAAAACAAAGGAAGTTAAAGCTTTTCAAGTAATAGTTAGAATAGATGCTACAAATGATACTTTTAGCATATTGCCAAAGGAATATGTAAGTAAAAAATATCCTAATATAGAAGATAAAAACACACTTGAGGAATTACTTCAAACACCAATAAAAACAAATGCAAATAATAAATATATTTTTAGAACAGTAGCAGAGGATGTATATGCGATAGACTTATTCGACAACTTTAAGGAAAGACTTGAATATCACCAAGAAACAATGTATGACAATTTAGACGAGGAATATAAGACAACTAAATTTGCAGCATTAACAGAATTTAAAGTATATATCCAAAACCGATATAAAAAAATAGAAACATTGAAGGCAGAAAGCTTTAGCAAATCAAAAAAAGAAAATTATACACAATATATCTATATTGATGCAAATGGAGATTATTATATCTTCAAAGAAACAGCACCTATGAAATATACGGCAATACTTGATACATATACAATAGATATACCAGAATTTACCAAAAAATATGAAACATCAAAAGCACAAGAAAAGGTAATACTAAATATAAATAAATTTATGCAAAGTATAAATGATAAAGACTATAAATATGCCTATAATATTTTAGCAGAAAGTTTTAAGCAATCAAATTTTAAATCACAGGCAGAATTTGAAAGCTATATTAAAACTAATTGGTTTGAAAACAACAAATTTGATTATGAAAAATTTGGAGATGAATCAAACACATATTATACATATCAAGTAAAAGTAACAGATAAAACTGGTATGAATAATAAACAAATGACAAAAACATTTATAGTATTATTAGAAGAAGGAACAGATTTTAAACTATCGTTTAATAAATAGAAAAAATTTCAAAAAATATAGGTACATATGGAAAGCTTTCTGTATGTACCTTTTTACGTTATGTAACAAATGTGTAACAAAATTGTAATGAAACTGTAATATAAATTTTACAGAAATGTGATATAATAAAAACAATTGCAAAAGAAAAAAAGGAGGGATAAAAAGATATGTCTGAACAAAGAAGATACACTATAACTGCGTCTGAACTAAGAACATACCTTTATTCCCTAGAACATGAAAAAGAAAGAGCTATGGCCAAAGAAACGCATGAATACAAGCAACTGTGCAATGCAAACAATACAAAAGTTAAAAAAAGAGAAATAGAAAAAATTGAAAAAACAATAGAAAAAGAATATGTAGAGATACTAAAAGATAGAGATATAACCTTAGGGCTTCTTGAAGAAGCAAAGGAAATTCCAATAGATATAGAAAAGCTTGAAATTACAGAATATATGCTATACAGAGTAGACTTAAGAAAAGCCGAAAGAGTAGTTAACAAAATAGCTAAAAAACTAGGAAAAAGATATCATGATATACAGGAGGAGATTACTGACAAAATATATGACTTCCCTGCGTTAGACGATGTAGAGGCAGTAGATTATAGTGAATATAACACAGATGGAAGTAACATTCGCCAATCAAAAGAACAATATAAATTAGAATATACAGAAGAAGAAAGAAATGAACTCATAGAAAAAGACTTGGCGATAGTTGACAAAGTTATAGAATTTAACTCGGTCCCTATTCCACATGAGATACTGAAGAATTCAGACAGAGATATTCAGTCGAAAATGCAAAAGTTTAATACCATAAGGCAAAAGAGGATTAGAATACTTTCTTCAATGAAGGAAGACTACAAAAAGCTTATAGACCCAAGAGAAGTTATAAAGGTAATAGATGAAGCATTAACAACGATTGCATCAGTTAAAGAAATTCTAACAAGAACAGAATATAAGTCTGTAAAAAATGCACTAATAAAAAGAAGAAAAAGAGTATTCAGAAGCACAAATGATATAAGGTCAGTAATAGAAGCAAAAGAAAAGAAAACGGGTATAACAAGCTTTAATATACAGCAAGCAAGATACTTAAGGATGGAAAATTTGAGAAATACTATATTAGAAGCTCAGCGCTTGATAAAAGAGCATCCAATTACAGAATTGGAAGAGCAATTGGAGAAACTAAAGATATCTTACCAAAGAGAAAAGCAATTTGCTTCTGTAATTGAAAAACTAGATGATGGAAGAGGACGGAATGCCTGCAAGCTTGGAGGTAAGAGCATATGAACAACAGATAAGTAATCTACAATATAGATTATTAAACTCAAGAAAAATTGTAGAAG
>CARDEQ010000083.1:0-6325 GCA_948958005.1 uncultured Clostridia bacterium | reverse complement strand
CAAGCCCCCTACCAGACATTTTTGCAACCTTCACTCCAAGGCTAGCAATAATTGGCATTACAATAAGTGTAATTTTATCTCCAACTCCGTCCGACTTGAATGTTTATCAACGATTATATTAGATATATCACTTAAATCTAATCTATCACCTGAATTTGCCATAGCTAAGCTTAAATCCTTTATTTCTTCTACCTCCATACCCTTTATATATATAGCCATAACCAAAGCCGCTGCTTGGTAATCTGCAATTTCTCCTTTTGTATATCCTTCTATAAAAAAATCTATTTCTTCTTTGTTAAGTCTTATACCATCTCTTTTTTTAGCAATTATTTCTATAATATTCATGCTTCCTCCTCCGTTTTTTGTATTATATAATATATTCCAATTTTATTCTAGCGAACAAAACAAATTTTATCTTTTATTTACATATGTTTAGTTTTATGCTATAATTTAATTGAAAAAATTTCTTATATATTTATGGAGGATTTATGGATAAAGATTTATATAAAATTATGGCTGAATTATCAGCACAAAAGAGTAATAATAATACAATTGATGTTAAATATATGGGAACTGTCTCTATATCAGAAACTGGTAAAGCTGGACAAGTTCAAGCTTCTAAAGACATCATCGCAATGATTGATATTGAACCTGATGGAGCAGCCTTTATTAAATATTTTGATGAAAATCAGTCTTTAATTGCTGTTCGTGGTTCAGATGGTGAGCTTATGCCATCTGCTGCTTATAGATATGAAGATTTAAGCTTCTTAAGTGAAATTGACCAAACCGTGGAGGAGCAAGGTATTTCTTTTAAAGAAGTAAATGAAAATTTAGAAAGAGTTTCAAGGGCTCTTGGTATTGATAAAAGCGATATTCTCTCTATGAGCGAAGCTGAATTAAATGCAGTCATTGAAGAAAAAGGTGATTATGGATTAATTCTAGATAACAAAAATCAAGATTTAACTCAAAGTGATAAGCTTGAGCATAATAATGCTGTTTTAGATAGTGTCCAAGGAAAACAAGAAGTTGATTTGGATAATAAGGTGGATAATAAATATACTTTAGCTCAAATTCTAAATGTACCAGCTGGTTCTAAATTAGTGATAGTTGATTCTGATAAAATACAAGGAAATGATATAACCACTCGTTTTTCCTGTGTTATTAGGACTCCTGATGAAGAAATTATACCCGCTGATATGTTAGAACAAGTTGGTGGAAAATCTTCAGATAAAAATGCTCATGAAGTAGATAGAACAGGTAAGGTTGAAAAACAAAATGTTCAATCGTCTTTTAAAATTAATTCTTCTTACATAGATAATGCTGTTATTACTGTTAGGAAGGGCTCTATGGGTACAACTAAAGTTGCTTATGGTTTAACAGATCCAACTTCTCACAGGGATGTCTTTTCTCAAGACCTTGAAACTAATGAAACATATCCAGTTTCTGCTAAAGTGCGTGACGAATTTAGTCAAAAACATGGTATATATAATGTTTCTGAAAAAATGGATGAAATTGAAAATCATGTAAGTCATGGAGAAAGAAAGCTTTCTCTAGAGGAAGCTGATGGAAGGTCTAATACTGGTCATATTCATGGAGAAGAAGCCGCAAAAATTATTTTAGCAGACGATGAATTTGTCCAAAAAACTAATGATATATTTAGTTCTAATGAAATTGCCAATCGATTTGAAAGTATGAGAGAAAAGCATCCAAATTTAGACCGTAATGAACTTATTGAAATTACAAAGCAAGATTTAGAATATGATGCAGAATATATGTCAACCCATGAACGTAATTCTAGATAGAATAGTTATTACTCTTTTGATGTTACAATAGGGCAGAATTAATTGGATACCTGATATTTGAAGAATTTTCTCTTCTAAAAATGTCTAAGTGGAATAATCAAATTTTTATATTCTTACTGCAATTATTCCGAATTATAAAACCTATGACATTTCCTATTGCTGTCATTCTACCCTTGTACAATTTATTTGCTTCTGGTGTAAGCTCTCCCGTTACTATATATAACATGGCACCTGCCGCAAAAGCCAAGCATATAGCTATCACTTCCTCTGAGACCTTTCCTATAACACTTCCTAAGAAGGCTCCGTATTCCTGTTGTTACTCCTGACAATATTACTAAAATTATTACTTTTACTGCTCCCATTCCTCCATTTCTCATTGGAACTGCCATGCTAACTCCTTCTGGAATGTCATGTATTAATATGGTTATTGCTAATGAATATCCGAAGTTTTATTGAAGCTTCAAAGCCTGCACCGAATACTAAGTCCTTCTGGAAGATTATGTAGTGCAAGCCCTATTCCTACTGCAATTCCTGTTTTTAGCAAGCTACTTTGTTTAGATTTTAGCTTATTTTGTACTAGAATATCACATATTACCATTACAATTATCCCGAAAATTATTCCTGATATAACTACTCCAAATTCAGATATGTTAAGTGCCTCTGGTATTAGGTCGAAGCATACAATTGACATCATTAATCCTGATGCAAACGAAAGAATGAAGCTCAAAAATTTATTTGAAACATTTCTAAACTTTATTCCGATTATTCCTCCGAAGAGTTGTGCCAAAAGTTCCAAAAAATAATCCCAATAATGTACTTTTTAAAATGTCCATTAATATCCTCCTTATAAATCATATGCAATTAAACCTAATAAATACCAATATGGAAATCTATATAATAAAAAGATGGATAAAATCAAGCATTATAATTTTATCCATCTTTTTATATATTATTATTTATCTTCCGCCCATTCCGGCCTCCGACCTCCTCCGGCCACCACCGACCACCTGAGAAGCCTCCTCCGCCGTCCAAATCCACTTGAATAGCTGCCTCCTGCATTTTGTATCTGACCTGCACTATATGCCTTCGACATTCCTGAAACCAGCATTCTATCCATATTTATTCTATTTAGCATATACATATATGTATATCCATTATTTATCATGAAGCTTTCATCCCTAAACTCTGGATATCTAACTTTCAACTGCTCTAAAACTTTATCTGCAATTCCAAAAGCCGTTGCATATACCAAATATTTTTCCCAAAGCACCAGTTCTGGAACTTCTCTTTCATTGAGAAGAGAAAAATCCTCCATATATTTTTTTAGTGCCCTCCATTTTTCTTGCTCATTTGTACCTTTTTGTGTTAAATTTCTCATTTTTTTATATATTTTATTGCAAAGAATTGCACATATAGCACATAGAATAGCTATTATTATTGGTGCTATGAAATAGAAGGAAAACAAGCAAACCATCATTCCTACAAGATATGAACTATATTTCGTATGCCACTTTTTAGCTTCATCTAGCAAGGCTTTATCATAATTCCCATTTGCTTCTTGTGCTTTTTCAGCTTTTGCTTTTATTCCATTAACCTTAGCTAAAAATGTTTTGTCATGCACTTTTGCATATTTTTCAATATCCTTCATTGATATTTTTTCTACTATATCTTTATTATTTTTTCGTATTAAGTAAGACCTTACCTCCGTTAATAATTCAAGTATACTGTTTTCATCCTTTTTTAATGGCTTAATATTTATATTTTCGTTTATTATTATATATACATTGTCTTTTTCGCCCTGTTCAAATGACACTGCACCCTTTAGTGCAAGATTAAGAATTGTTGCAGATACTATTTTTGATATGTTCGAATCAAAGGCACTAATTCTATCAAAATAATAAAGAAATGCTGCTTCCGCTGGAGACGCATTTTCGTCAGGAAAATCCCTAAAATAATCTAATTTTTGTTCTGGCTCTGCCTTTTTCACATTCGATAATATTTTTATATATTTCACTATCTTAAATATAAAAAATATTACAATAGCTAAAGTTATACTCCCTAATATTGCAAGCACAGTATTTCTAGCTCTCCTTTTAGCATTTGCCGCATTAGCCCACTTTTGCTCCTCTTCTAAAATATTCTCTAATTTATTTGTACCTACCTTGTTTTCATTTAATATAAAAGTGCCCTCTAGACTTACAATTCTTACCTCTACCATTGTACTTGCATTTAAGTTCTTCACTTCGAAGCCTACTGTTTGATTATCAATAATCTCTATATTTCCACTAAGAGGTCCATGTGCCCATACTCTTAAGTTTTCTTTATCTTCCATTGGCTTTGGTAATTTTATTGTACCAGTTACCTTATTTGCTGGTACTCCATTTGTATCTCCAATAAACTGCCAGTAAAATTCAGAGCAATCTTGATATGTTTTAACTGCGTTTTCTACATTATAACTTATTTTATATTTTTTAGTTTGAGTTTCATGAATTGATACTCCCCATGCAATTTCAAACTTTCCACTTTGAAACAGCCCGTAATAATGACCTCTATCTACATGATATTGATATCTTCCACTATTTATAAAAGGGAGTTCTTCACCAGTTGCTGTAATCTCTGAAACTTTAACATTAGTAATTCCTCTTGTAGTTTTGCTAAAATCTTTAAATAAAGTATTTGTATCTGATACTTTTATTTCCCAATTCTCTGTTATATCAGCACTTCCATCTTCATTTAGAATTGCATCATAATGTAAATTTTTTAACTTTTGTTCTCCTGCATAAGTAGTACCCCCAAGCAAAATTATTGCAAATATAAATATCAAACTAAAATATAAAACTTTGTTTTTCATTTTGACATTTACTCTCCTTTTAACTTTTCAGCCCTATCTGCTGTGATTAGCCCATCTATCATTTCGTCTAAATCCCCATTTAGGAAATTCTCCATTTGATATATGCTAAGACCAATTCTGTGGTCTGTAATTCTTCCTTGAGGATAGTTATATGTTCTAATTTTTTCACTTCTGTCCCCTGTTCCTACTTGACTCTTTCTTTCATTCGCAAGTTTTTCGTCTTGTTTTGATTTTTCTATCTCATACAATCTTGATTTTAAAAGTCTCATTGCATATTCCCTATTTTGAACTTGTGACCTCTCTGTCTGACATTCTGCAACTATTCCTGTTGGCTCATGGATAAGCCTTACAGCAGAAGATGTCTTGTTTACGTGCTGTCCTCCTGCACCTGATGCTCTATAAACCTCCATTTTTATATCTGCTGGATTTATCTCTATTTCAACATCCTCAACAACGGGAAGTATAGCAACTGTTGCAGCTGATGTATGAATTCTTCCACTGCTTTCTGTATCTGGAACTCTTTGAACCCTGTGTGCTCCACTTTCAAATTTTAGCCTACTGTAAACTCCCTTTCCTGTAACCATGAAAGTTATTTCCTTATAGCCACCTAGTTCTGTTTCATTTTCATTTAATATATCTATTGACCAACGTCTTTTTTCTGCATACATTGAGTACATTCTAAATAATGTACCTGCAAAAAGGGCTGCTTCTTCTCCTCCTGCTCCTGCTCTTATTTCACATATAATATTTTTATCATCATCAGGATCTTTTGGAATCAATAATATTTTGATTTCCTCTTCTACTTTTGGAAGCTTCTCTTTTGCTTCTAATATCTCTGCCTCTGCTAATTCTTTTAATTCTGAATCTTTTAAAAGCTCCTCATTTTCTTCTATTGTTTTTTGTAACCTCTTATATTCTCTATATTTTTCTACAATTGGGCTTAGCTCTGCATGCTCCTTCATAAGCTTTTGCCAAGTCTGATTTTGGGCAATTTCTTCTGGATCACTAATCTTTACTGTAAGTTCTTCATATCTTTTTTCTACGTCCTCTAATCTTTGAAACATTTACCAATCTTTCCTTTCTCGTAATTTGTATGGAAATATTATATAATTTTTTTAGAGCATTGTCAATTCAAAAAAAGCCCTTACTGAACTCTACTTTTTTGTGTATAGTTTGAAAGGCTTTTTATATAATTTACATCTATCTTCCTTTTTATTTCTGTTGTTATCAAAATGTATAATTTACCCTTGGTACAAATATATTGAGTATTAGAAGCAACTCTACATTTTATATAAATTATAATTTAGATGTATTTTCTCTAGTATATTCTTCTCTCTATTTGTACAAGTAAATATAATTATCTGCTTATCACTATAATTATTACTTAAAAATTTTAGTACATTTTTCAATCTTTCTTCGTCAAAATAAGCAAAAGTCTCATCTAAGATTATTGGCATATTTTCTTGTGTTAGTTCATTTATGCTCGATATTCTTAGCGATAAATATAACGCATCAATAGTACCGCTGACTCAAATAGCCTGCTGTTACATAGTTTCCGATTTTCTGTTTCTAAAATTAACCCATTTTCTTCATTCACTTTTACTTTTTTATATCTGCCTGATGTAATACTCTCTATTGAATTTGACAAATTTTCTGTAAATTTTGGTGTTAT
>CARDEQ010000082.1:0-6370 GCA_948958005.1 uncultured Clostridia bacterium | reverse complement strand
CAAAGCCTTACAATCTCTCCCTTATCTGTAATTCCAATTTTTAATTCTTTATTTCCAATTATTGCATCATTTTTATATGTTTTCATTTGTACTCCTTACTCTATAATACTTACTATAAGTTTTTCTATTTCTTTTAATTTAAGTGTTATACTATTTATATCATCCTCTCTTGTATCCTCTGTAAGTATCTCTGTTTTCAATATATCTTCCATATCTGACATTTCATCCTTTAGCATTTTGACCTTATTTATTATTTCTACCTTTTGAAGTCTCTTAACAGACTCAAGCTCTAATCTTCCAGCTAAGTGTATATCTCCGCTCTGTTGCTTCATAAATTTCACCATATTTTGGTATTGTAACTGGAATTTTTGTTTCTTCTAAAATTCTCTCCTTTAATTCCTCCTCTGCGCTTCTTTCTCCATGAACTAGAATAACTTGTCTAGGTTTATTGATAAATGAATACACAAAATTTAAAAGCCACTCTTGATCTGCATGCCCTGAATATCCTTCAATATATTCAATCCTTGCATTTACTGCAATTTCCTCTCCAAATATTTTAACCTTTTTTGCACCCTCTATAATTTTTCTTCCTAAAGTTCCTGGTGCTTGATATCCAACAAAAAGGATTGTGTTATTTGAATTCCAGAGATTATGCTTCAAATGATGTTTAATCCTTCCAACATCACACATTCCACTTGCAGAAATTATAATTTTTGCTCCTTCTTTTTCATTTAATTCTCTAGACTCCTCTGCAGTTTTTGTAAATTGCAGTCCTGGGAATTCTAATGGATCATCTCCACTTTCTATTTCTCTTTTTACCTCTTCTTCAAATAAGTCCTCATTATTTTTAAAAATTTCTGTTGCGGATATTGCAAGAGGACTATCTACATATACAGGAGTTTCCATTAATAAGCTGTATTTATTTATAAACTCTGTATCCTTTGTATTTTCCTTAATCTTGTTAAGCTCATATAATATCTCTTGAGTTCTTCCGCACAGCAAAAGAAGGAATTACAACATTTCCTCCTTTTCTTATTGTATCATAAACAATATTTAAGAAAAGTTCAGCTTTTTCATCATTCCTAATATGGAGTCTATTACCATAAGTTGCTTCCATGATAAGATAATCTGCTGATTCTATCATAGTTGGTGAATCTAAAAGTGGTATATCATTATTTCCTAAATCACCTGTAAATACTGCTTTTTCTGTTTTTCCGATTTTCCTTTATCCAAACCTCAATTATAGCTGACCCAAGCATATGCCCTGCATCATTAAATCTAACAGTTATACTCTCGTCTATTTGCACAAGCTCACTATATTCTATGCTTTCAAATAATTCTAAGCACTTTTCAGCATCTTCTGCTGTATATAATGGAGGATAACCAAATTTCCCCTCTCTTTTTCTCTTTCTATTTTTCCATTCAACCTCCATTTCTTGAATATGTCCGGCTATCAGGAAGCATTATTGCACATAAATCACAGGTTGCCTTTGTTGCATAAACTGGTTTTCTATATCCATCAACATATAATTTTGGTATTCTTCCTGAGTGATCAATATGAGCATGCGTAAGTAGCATAAAATCTACATCCTTCACATCAAATGCAAATTCGTCATAGTTTTTATCCTCTTCCTTTTTAGTTCCTTGAAACATCCCGGCAATCAACTAGAAATTTCCTTCCTCCACCTTCAATTAAGAAGTTTGAACCTGTAACCCCTTCTGCTGCACCTAAAAATGTTATTTTCAACTTAACACTCCCCCTTATTTGGTAAATAGCTTTATTTTCTTTTTAGCCTTAAATTCTACTCTATTCAAGTTAGGAATCATATATTCTAACTCCAATACAGTTCCATCATATATGTTTACTTCTATCTTTCCATTGTCATTAAAAGCTTTAATATTTACATTTGCCAAATCCATTATTCTTGTTTCAAATATTGGCTTAATTATTCCAATATCAGTCTCTATATCTTTTGTTATTGGACTTAAAGCTCTTATTTCATAAAGATTATATAATAGTTTACTTTCAATTCTATCTATATCCTCTTTAAGCTCCTCGACATCTTTGACAAACCTCTCATTATCAAATGGAATAAACTTATAGTATCTTATAACATGCAAAAGAGAAATTGCCTCTTTTCTTTGTTCTTGGCTATTTATTTTATATATATTTTCCTCAAAACAATTTATAAATAACTTTTGCAATTCGATTTTGTATTTTTCTTTATTTCTAATAGTCTTAATATCCTTTAATAAATCAAGGTTTTGCTCAATTTCTTTTTTTCTATCTACATAATTTTTTGCATCTAGTAATTTATTAGCTTCCTCTATCTCATTTAAAGCCTTTTTTCGCTCCTTTTTTAAAGTTCCTAAAAGATTTTCTACGCTAAAAATTTTTTTATATTCTGAAAGCTTTGAATTTCTTTCTTCAAACTCTTTTTTCAAAAGAGTTTCACTACTTATTATTTTATCTAATCTCTTAATTTCACTTGCCTTATCTTTTTTAGTCTTTGTAAGTTCTTCAACAAGCTTGGTCTTATTCTTTAATCTATCAAGCTCCTTTTCATCCCATTCTCTTTCTTCAAGTAATCTTTGCTTCTCATTTTTATTTCTTTGCACACAAACAATAATTGAAAGCCTATAAATGTAATCCAGAAGCTTTTTTGCTCTATCCTCTCCATACAAATCTTCTATTTGCTTTTGCAATTTTTCTATTACTTGCCTTTGATTATTATCTGCAAGCCAGGCTTCTAAGAATTTATATCCAAGTAGTATTTGCAAATTTTGATAAATTAAATTACAATCAATATTGCTTATATCAGAAAAAACTGTATTCCAAGACCAGGAAGTAAAATCCCTTATTATCTCAATATTGTTTATATCCAGCCCTTCATTTATCATTTCTGGAAGCGCTACTCTAAGTAAATTATATCTTTCGTCCAAATACATTCTCTTATCATTCATTTTAAATAATGCAAAAAGCATTGCCTTTTCAGTAGGTAATACCTTGATTTTCTTCAAAAATGGTTCTATTTCACTTGTTATTCCTCTTTTTAAAAAGTCTGCTCCCTCTTCTGAAGTTGCTCTAACTAATTCTATTTCTTCACACATATCAATAATATTTATGATATTTTCTACAAATCTATTTTTGTTTTCTACATTCACCTTTATTCTAGCATATTCATTATATGAGCTAGTTATGTTATATAACATGTTAAGCAGGAGATTCTTTACATCTCCTGAAAATTTCTTTGTATTTAAAACTGTTTCTAGTTTATTATTATTGCTCTGAAATTTAAGCAAAATGTCATTTGTTTTCATTTGCTTTAGTTCCTTTCTATTCTTCTGTACTATCAGTTTCTTCTTCTACATGTGGCTCTGAGTTTAATTCTTCCCATCTTTCCCTTGTCATTAATATCTCTCTTGGTTTACTTCCTTGATATCCAGAAATAATTCCCCTTTCAGCCATTTGGTCTATTATCCTTCCGGGCTCTTGCATATCCGAACCTTCATTCTTCTTTGAATAAGTGATGCAGAAGCTGTTTTTGCTTCAAAAACAAACTCTATTGCCTCATTTAATCTTGGATCAGTATCATCATCTGGATCTGCCTCAATTTCTCTTTCTTTATCAGATTTATTTGCATTTTCTATTGATTCTATAATATCTTCATTATATGTAGCTTCTCCGTCTTTCTTTAAAAAATCCACAATTTTTTCAACTTCTTTATCTGAAACAAATGTACCTTGTACCCTAGTAGGTTTTGATACTCCTGTCGGATAATATAGCATATCTCCTTTACCTAATAGCTTCTCAGCACCTGGCATATCTAGTATTGTTCTTGAATCTATTTGTGAAGAAACCGCAAAGGCTATTCTGGATGGAATATTTGCCTTAATCAAGCCTGTGATTACATCAACAGAAGGTCTCTGAGTTGCAATGACAAGATGCATTCCTGCTGCTCTAGCCTTTTGTGCTAAACGACATATTGCCTCCTCTACTTCTTTTGCTGCAACCATCATAAGGTCAGCAAGCTCGTCTATAATAATTACAATTTGTGGGAGTTTTCTTGCTCCTGCCTCCTCATCTTCATTCTCTAACGCTTTATTATATCCTTTAATGTCTCTAACACCTTTTGCTGCAAACTTTGCATATCTTTCCTCCATCTCTTGTACTGACCAAGCAAGTGCTCCTGCTGCTTTTCTTGGGTCTGTTACAACTGGTATCAAAAGATGTGGTATTCCATTATATACTGAAAGTTCAACAATTTTAGGGTCAACCATCACAAGCTTAACCTCGCTTGGTTTCGCCTTATATATTAAGCTTGTAATAAGTGTATTAATGCACACACTCTTTCCTGAACCAGTACTTCCTGCAACAAGTAAGTGAGGCATTTTGGCAATATCTGCTATAACTCTTTGTCCACTAACATCTTTTCCAAGTCCCATAGAAAGCTTTGATTCATTTTTCACAAATTCTTCTGAATCTATAATATCTCTTAAATGTACCATCTCTGTATTTTTATTTGGTATTTCAATTCCGAACAGCTTGTTTTCCGTGGAATTGGAGCCTCAATCCTTATACTTTGAGCTGCTAAATTCAAAGCAATGTCGTCTGCAAGGTTTGCAATTTTATTAACTCTAACTCCCTCTGCTGGCTTTAACTCATATCTTGTAATTGCAGGACCAACAGCAACATTTTCTACCTTTGCTGCAACACCAAAACTATGAAGTGTTCTTTGAAGTCTAACTGCATTATCTGCAATTAAATCCTTTGATACGGCCTTTTTATCTCCACCTGGCTCTAAAAGTGCAATTGGTGGGAACTCATAATTTTCATCTCTTTCCTCTTGTGAATGCTCAAGTTGTAATTCTTGTTTTACTTTTTCTTCCTTTTCTTCTTTTTTCTCTTTAAACAAGTTCGCCTCAATATAGTCTATTTGTTTATCCTCTTTTGGTTCTTCTTTAACTTTTTCTTTTTCTTTAGGTTTTGTCTTTTCCTCTTGAACCTCTTCTATCTTTTCGTCAAACGCAAGAGGTATATCATGGTCATATTTTCTTTTTGCTCCTACCTCTTCTTCATCGTCAAATAAATTCCCCATAATAACTGAAGGATGTTTTTTTGTTTTTTCTTTAACTCTTTTCTTAGGAGGTAATTTTTCTTCTGGTTCTTCCTCCTCCTCATCATCTTCATATCTCTCTTGCATTTTTTCAGATACTTTATCAATTAACTCAGCTGGTTTTATTCCAAAAGTAAATATAGAAAGAAGTATTGCAGTTCCAATAAGAACAACATATGAAGCACCACCAATTATCTTATCCATAGGTACAGCAATTAAGGCGCCTATTGCACCTCCTCCTTTATTGTTTTCTCCAAACTCATATGCTAAATTAACAACTTTTCCGAAATCCTCAGATTTATTCAATTCCTTGTTTGATATTTGTATCAAGCTCATAGTTCCAGATATACATAGTATAATGATGCCAAACTGTATAAGCTTAGGTATAACAAGCTCCTTTTGCTCTTTAATTAAAACAATACCAACAATAAATGTGCCAATTGGAACAATATATTTTATCCAACCCATTATTCCACCCAAAGTAGCACTAAGCCCTCTTCCGAAAGAACCAGTTTGTCCATATATTAATACTGCAAGTAATAAACTAAAAATTATGACACATATTGCTTGCACATATGCATCCTTCTTTACTTTTTTCTTCCTTTTTCCTGTACTTTTCTTAGTTTTAGCCATTGTTCCTCTCCATTCTGCTTTAAGTTTTCTTTTATCCTAAATAATCTATTTTATTTTATCATTCTGCATTTTAAATTGCAACTTTTTTTTAATAATTTTTTCTTTGTTTACTGCTAAATTGTAACTATAAATTATTATCTTTTTATAAAACTTGATATTTTATTTATAAAAACCTTAAAAATATTTTTCATATATAATATATCTACTTTTGATATATAGAAATAACTATACTTAAATAGAAAACTAAACAAGTCATATTATCAGGGCAGGGCTTAATCTGCTAAGCAAATTAAACCCTGCCCTGATTTAAAATTGTCACTCATCAATTGTTGTAACGCTTCTGATTATAGTGACAACTTCGTTTGGCATTCCCATATTAGAGTTTGCCATATCGCGGAAGAAAATGGTTTCGCCTCCCTCTTTAGTCCACAGGATTGCCCGTTTTTCTTCCTTGAGTTGTGCTTTCAACTCATCTGTCACCATGGGACGAGGAAGCTCCTCATTCCACATGACTTTCATAACTCTCGCTATTGCTTTTGCGTCACTTGCAATGATATCGCCGGAAAAAGCGAGTTGAAGCTTTCCATCAAAGCGAACCAGTTTTACAGCCAGTGTCGCCC
>CARDEQ010000081.1:2259-6409 GCA_948958005.1 uncultured Clostridia bacterium | reverse complement strand
ACTTATATTTTATCATATTTTTGTATAAAACTAAACTCAACTCCAATTAAAAATGGATTTTAATATTAAAATTAAGGATAAATTAATATGCATTAGTTTAAATTGACATTTTACATAATTTTTGTTATAATTGAACTGTTTTAAAAGGCACAAATTTTGTTGAAGCAATATTTGCAAAAAACAAGAAAGTGAGGTTTTATAATTCTAATACGAAGGTGAGGAGATATTTTAGCTTAATTTACTGCTTTTATCACTTTTAAAGGAGACTAACATGCTTAATACGAAAAAATGGGTTAGCTATGCAGCTTTACTCGAGTGTCCTGAAAACCTTGGCGTAAAAAATCCACATGAACTCAAGGCTGCGTATCATCCCAGCACCGATTCTCTTGAAATTTTGAACTCAAGTTCATTAGAAAGCAGAGATAAAAAAATTCTAAAGGAAATTTTATGTCAGGAGGAAGCCTTTGGATACTATCCTATCGGAGAATTTCGCGGGAGAATCTATTTGACTACTGATATGGTATCTCCATCATCTAGGATTTTTGATCGCATGGATTTCCCCAAATATATGGCTGAAGTATTGCGAATTTACGCCCAATGCCACGGAAATACTCATTTACGTGCTATCGGATGTGAATGGCTTGAGACAAACATTAACCTTATGGAAGCTATGCCAACGCATTTGAAAAAATTGCCTACTGCCTTTTGGACCTCCATTAAGTTTAGTTACCGCGAAGTTCACTTAGGCAACTTTAACAATGAATTCGGATATAAGGCAGTTATTTCTGGCAAATTGCACAATCTCCCATTTTCCAATGATACTGGTTGGAGGCTCTCTTTTCGACCTTTGATTGCGCTTTCGAGGGATATTCTTATTTCCATGCAGGATATAGAGGATGGGAGCCCTTTAAATTTCAAACTTCCTAGTCTTCCCTTATAATTGTTAGAATTTTTAACTCTGAATACAACTTAATAATAAGTAGATTCAATGCATTAAAGCCTCTCCCTTTAGAGATATCCTTTGTGATATTTCTTAAGGGAGAGGCTTTTTATCTTCTGCTTATATGTTTGTTTACACCTTCTTGCTATTTCATTGATATATGTATATTTTCTACATTAGCCTTTAACTCTCTTGAGACTATATTTTGGATTTGAGCTACTTCATCTTGTTCTAGCTTTTCTTTTCCTATTATTATGCTTATGCTCTCTCCATTTACGAATATTATGTTTTTCGTAAAGCCTTTTGAAGTCAGAAGGTTCTCTGCTATCATTATTGCGTTTTGTAAATCGTTTATTTTGTTTATTTCTTCCTGGGCTATTGATTTTTGGTCTGATGCACCAGTGCTATTTGATAGTATCTCTTGGTATCTTGTTGTCATTTGTGAATACATTACATTTCTTTCTAGTTTTGAGGTGGTAAAATATTCGTCATTTGATTTGTTTACATTTGTATTTGTTTGTTTTGCTTCTGGAGTCTTTGTTGGTGTTGGCGTTTGAGTTTGTGCTTGCTCCTTTTTTTGTTCTTGGTCATTTGAAGCCTGCTTCTTTTCTCCATCCTGCTTGTTTTCTTCTGTTACATTTGTATTTACCAATGCTGCGTCTCCTAAAGCTGCTAGATTAATTCCTGTACCCTCATCTGGTTTTGCTGACATATCCATGGTTTGGTTATTATAGCTGCTTCCATAACTTAGGTAACCTGCTGTTATTAGCATCAAACTGACTACTAAAATTGCTAATTGATTTTTTTTCAAAATTTTCATTTGCTTATCTCCTTGCTTTTTTATATTATTGGAATTACTACTATGAAGATAGTAAAATTTCCTTTTAGTTCATAGAGAATACTTGAACTTTATGTGTTGGAACTCCTGTTACTGCTTCTACTGCGGAAACTATATTTGCACGTGTGCTTGCGTCGTTTGCTCCTTCTGCCGTTACTATTACTCCTTCTACTTTTGGATTTATTATTGTTTGTGTTGCTGGTACACTTGCTCCGTTTTCTTCTGTGAATATCACTTCTTTATTTACTCCCTTTTCTTCTACTGTTCTTGTTCCGCCTTCTGAATCTGTTTCTGAGGTTTGAGTGCTGGTGTTATTTTCATTATACATCGCTATTACCTCACTTGATTTTGTGTATGTAATTAATACTTTTACTTTTCCGAACTCCCACCATTGTTTCTAATATGTTTTCTAATCTCTGTTCTAATTCATCCTCTTTGGCATCTTTTTCTTTACCAGGAAGCTCTGCAAGTATTTTATAATTGCTATTTTCGTTCTTCCCTTGAGTTTCTTTTTCATTTCCACTAAGTATGGCATTTATTGCAATTAGAGTTACTATTAATATTATCAAGAAAACTACTAGGTTTTCTATTTTTCTTTTGTTTTGCTTTCCATCTTTTAACTTTTCTTCTTCACCTTCTTTAGGTGTAAGTAGCTTTTTTATTTTAGTCATTTGTTCTTTAAACATAAAGTTTTCCTCCACTTATTTTGAATTTATGGTAATATTTTCAAATTCTACTCCATAATCAGCCTTTATCTTTTGTTTTATTGTTTTTACTTCCTTCTCTGTTAAGATATTTTCTTCTTTTACATTTCCGAATTTCTATTTTATTTATGGTTATGTCTTTTTCTTGTTTTTTTTCGCCTTTTTCTATGGATAGAGTTATTTGGCTAATTATGCCTTTTTCTAAGTCTAAATTTGTTTCTGCTTTTTTTACGTTATATCCCATTTCTTTTATATCGGATTTTAGTTTTTTTTCTAATTCACGTTTATAAGTATCTTCTATTGTTGGTGCTTCTATATTTGCATTTGCTTCTTCCTTCCCGAAAGTATTTTTCGTAAATTTTGGAATCTATTTTTATTTCTTTTCCTCCCACAAGTTTTATTGCTGGAGAGATTATTATGTATAATATGTATATTCCAATTATTGTTTTTATGTATTTTTTACTATTTCCTTTAGGAAGTATCATTTCTAAGATTGTTACAAGTACTACTGCTGTTATAATTTGTCCTGCCCAAGAGCTTATAAATTCTATCATCTATACATCATCCCACTATTTGTAATTTTGATTACTAAGGTAATTCCTATCATTAACATTACTGATACTGTACATACCATTCCTAGCATTATTTTAAATGTACCTCCTATTTGCTCTAAAACTGAAACTATTTTTTTATCTGCTATTGGCTGGCTTAGTGCAGCTGTTAGATTAAAGGCAACGGAGAGCACCATTAATTTGATTATTGGCACTATGCAAATTGCTAGTACAACGAATATTCCGACAAAGCCTATTGCATTTTTTAAGATATTGCTACATCCTAATACTGCATCTACTGTTTCCCCTAGGAGTTTTCCGAACTACTGGTATGGTGCTTGTTACTACTGCTTTTGTAGTTTTTACTGTTAAACCGATCTACTGAGCTTGTTAGGGTTCCTTCTAAGGATAGAACACTTACAAATACTGTTAATGCTATTCCAAGTATCCATACTACACTTGATTTGAAGAATTTTGCTATCTTGTCTATTTGGATTTTGTCTGATATCTTTGAGATTATACCAAGTGCAGTTCCGAATTAGTATAAGTGGTAGTAGAACACCTGTTATAAAGTTTCCTATGAAGGTTATTAATAGGAGTAAAACTGGTTGTACAACTGAGGCTGTAACTAAATTTCCGTGTCGTCATCATTAAAGCTATTAGAATTGGAAGTAGGCAATTTATAAAACCTACTAAATTGTTTATCGTTTGTTTTATTAGTATTACTGTATCTGAGAAATTTGCCATTATTAGTGTTACTATTAATATATACTGCACATAATAAGTCATTTCACCTATTTCATGATTTCCCATTCCTTCACTTATGTTTTTTACTATACTATGTATTACTATTATTATTAATATGTATCCTAGGCTTTTTAGTGTTTTGGTGACTTCTGTTCCCAATAATTTAAAAATCGCTCCGCATTAACCCTTCTGCTTTTATTTCGCCTGTCAATGCACTTTTGTACAAAGTATTTATGTCAGTATCCTTGAAAACTTCATTTGTGTATTTTTGTGCTTGTTTTATGAAGCCTGAAATTCCAAGCGCTTCTTCCTGTTCTCCTATTATTTCATCTGTGTCTGCTGCATAAATTACGTTTATGTTTAAAACTAT
>CARDEQ010000081.1:0-2249 GCA_948958005.1 uncultured Clostridia bacterium | reverse complement strand
ATCATTAGTATTTTTTTCATATCTTCCTCTTTCTCTTTTGTTTAAGGCAGTATTTTGAGTACTGTTTCTAGCATGGATGATATTATTGGGATTGACATTGTTATTATTATTACCTTACCTCCTAAATCGACTTTAGCTCCAATTGCATTTTCACCCACATCCTTGCATATTCCGAACAGCAAATTCTGTTAGAATGGCAATTCCTGTTATTTTGATTAATATTTTTAGGAAGTCTTTTCCGCTGTCCTATTTTGTTTGAAAAGTCACTTATAAAGCTTACTATTCCTGAAAGCTTGTCTATGAATATAAACATTATTAAGACGCTTGCAATTAATGATATATATACTGCAAATTCGGGCTTGTATTGTTTTATGATAATAATAATTATTATTGCTGTTAAGGCTATGCCGACTATTTTTATAATATCCATCTTTCTTCCCTTTTCTTATAAATTAAACATAGTTCTTACTGTGTTAAATAGAGAACTAATTTCTTGTATTACCATAGTAAGAACTATTACAAGTCCAGCTAAGGTGGTCATCATGGCTTGGTCTTCACGTCCTGCTCTTACTAATACTTGATGTAGTACTGCAACTAATATTCCTATTGCTGCGATTTTGAATAGTAAATCTATGCTCAAAAGTTATCCCCCCTCGTCTTTTGTATTTTCTATATAAGAATTATTGCTATTGCAAGTCCTGCAATTGCTCCTAAGCTTTTATATAGTTTTGCATTTTTCTTTTGTTCTTCTTCTGCAAGTGCAATTTGCTCGTCTATAAATCTTTCTATTAGTTCTATTTCACTTAACTGTCCATCTATATCTGTTTTTCCGAAGTAGTTTTTCTAGGTTTATAAGAACTTTTATGTCATCTTCCTTCATATTTGTTTTAGATTGGTCTAGAGCATATTTCCATGCTTCTCCTGCTGATAGCTCTTTCATTTTTAAACTTGCTATCTTGAATATTTCTCCGAATACTATTATTAAATTTATCTGATATTTCTATGAAAATTTGGGGCAGTGGGTCATATGTATATGTAATTTTGGTTTTCATTATATTTAATGCACTTCTCATTTGTTTTAGGTCTAAAACTCTGTCCTTGTATCTGTTTGCAAGCATTATGCCTAAGGCACTACTGCTGGCAAATATTGTAAGTAATATTATGGTTTTTATAATTATCACATTTTACCTCCATATAATATATATATTCAGATTTCTTTAATTTTAGAACTGAATTTTAAGATTTTATATTTTTTGACTTTATGTAAAATTTATGCTATAATATAATTATATTAATCTAAGGAGGATGCAAAAAATGGCAGCCCTAAACGCAACTATCCCTGTTACTTATGACGAGGAAATCCTTAATATCCCCGTCATTTGTGACCAGCAAGCACTCAAGGCATGGAATGACCTCTTTGGAGACAGCCTCACAATGAGGATTTCCAGTCAGATCATTCACCTGCTCAGGAAGACTCCAGCTAATGCAGAAGGAATCTCACTTCAGTTCAGCGGCGACATAAGTACAATCACTGCTCAAGATGTTGCCAATCGCACGGCTCATGTAACTGCCAATGCAATGATTGAAGCTAGGCAAACTCTGCTTGGCAAAATCAGAACTTTGCTTCGTAGGCTTTTCAAAATCCAGCGCGGTAAGCGTCAAAGCCGGGCCGCAGAGCAGTCAATTAGGCACGTGATTATTTGCTCTTTTGTAGTTGTCCCGCAAGAGGAGAAAGTCGTAGTGGACAATGAATCGTGAAAAAGGCGCCTGAGGCAGAAGGTGGATTTATTCCCCTTCTGCCTCCCCTATATGATTTCTTTTATTTTCCCTTTTATTTTACTCTCTAATACTATAATTTTTTGAAATAAATTTAAGTTTAACATTTTTCTAAAAATTGGATTTTGCTTTAAATCTTCTACTGAATTACCATGTGCTGTAAAGATACCTTTCACTCCTGAGCAAAGTGCATATTGTATTGCTTCAATGTCTTCTTCTGTTCCAATTTCATCTGCGATTACAACCCTTGGAGCCATACTTCTAATAAGCATTTTTATTCCTATATTTTTCTTTATATTATTTAATATATCTGTTCTAATCCCTAAGTCATTTTGGGGTATACCTCTGTGCATTGCTGCTATTTCTCCTCTTTCGTCAACTATTCCAACGGTTAGTCCTTCAAATTTTGGAGCCCTCATACCATCGCTAATAACCTTGCTTAAATCTCTTATAGCTGTTGTCTTGCCTGTCCC
>CARDEQ010000080.1:0-6412 GCA_948958005.1 uncultured Clostridia bacterium | reverse complement strand
GCAAGAATTCGGGAAAGAAATTTCAGAAATGGTGGATGGAGTCACAAAGCTTCGGAAAATTGCAATACACAAGCAAAGAAGAACAGCAAGTAGAAAATTATAGAAAAATGTTTCTAGCAATGGGAAAAGATATAAGAGTTATCTTAATAAAACTAGCAGACAGGCTTCACAACATGAGAACATTAAAATATTTAAAAAGAGAAAGACAAATTGCAAATTCAAGAGAAACAATGGATTTATATGCTCCACTTGCAAATAGACTTCGGAATGTATTCATTAAAATGGGAGCTAGAGGATTTAGCCTTCAAATATTTAGAACCAGAAGAATACAGAGAAGTAGTAGAAGGACTAGATGAAAAAAGAGAAGAAAGATTGGCATTTATAGAAAAAATAAAAGAACAAATAAGACTTGAATTAAAGCTTCAAAGAATAGATGCACAAATAACAGGAAGAGCAAAACACATTTATAGTATTTATAGAAAAATGCAAAGAGATAATATAGGTCTAGACCAAGTATATGATTTACTTGCACTTAGAATAATTGTAAATTCAGTAAAAGACTGCTATGCAGCGCTTGGGGTTGTACATGATTTATATAACCCAATGCCAGGAAGATTTAAAGACTATATAGCACTTCCAAAAGCAAATATGTATCAATCATTACACACAACACTAATTCGGTCCAAAAGGAACTCCATTTGAAGTACAGCTTCGTACTTGGGATATGCATAGGATTGCAGAATTTGGTATCGCTGCACACTGGGCATATAAAGAAGCAAATAAAACAAAAAAATCAACAGTAAAAGTTGAGGAAGATAAGTTATCATGGCTTAGAGAAAGCTTAGAGTGGCAAAAAGATGTAGCAGACCCACAAGAATTTTTAAACACATTAAAAACAGAATTATTTGAAGATGAGGTTTATGTATTCACAAGAAATGGAGACATAAAAGTACTTCCAAAAGGTGCAACTCCAATAGACTTCGCATACAATATACACACAGACATAGGACATAAAATGACAGGTGCTAAGATAAATGGAAAAATGATGCCAATCATAACAAAGCTAAATAATGGAGACATAATAGAAATAATTACAACAGATAATAGCAAAGGTCCAAGTAGAGATTGGCTAAAATTTGTACAAAGCTCAAGTGCTAGAAACAAAATCCTTCAATGGTTCAAAAAAGAAGACAGAGAAGAAAATATAGAAAAAGGAAAAGACCTACTTCAAAGAGAAATAAAAAGAATAGGAATGCATGAGGAACAATTATATAAACAAAATTATATTGATTCAGCAATGGAAAGATATAAATTTGGCAACTTAAATGATATGTATGCAGCAATAGGCTTTGGTACAATCTCAGCAGGTAAAATAATATCAAAGCTATTATACGAATACAGACAAGAACATGAAGAAGAAAATATTGAAGAAAAAATAGAAGAACTAACATCAAAGAAAAGAACACATATTAAAAATACAAAATCAGGAGTTATTGTAAAAGGAATAGATAACTGCTTGGTTAAATTTTCAAAATGCTGCAACCCATTACCAGGAGACGAAATTATAGGGTATGTAACAAAAGGAAGAGGAGTATCAGTTCATAGAAAAGACTGTATAAATATAAAAGACCTATTCCAAGAAGAAGCTAGAATAATAGATGTAGAATGGTGCATAGAGGAAAAAGCAAGCTATAAAGTAGATGTAGAACTTAAATCAAATGATAGAGATGGGCTAGTTGCAGATATTGCAAGAGAAATGAATACACTAAGAGCAAACATGTTAGTTATAAATTCTAAAGTAGACAAAAATAGAATAGTAACAACAAATATGACAATAGAAGTAGAAAGCTTAGAGGAATTAAATAAAGTGCTTAAAACACTAAGAAAAATAGATAGCGTATATGAAGTAAATAGAAAGAAGTAAAGGAATAAACAAATGATTTTAAAGAGATTAAAAATAGAAACAATGATAGGAAATTATACAAACTGTTATATAATAGCAGATGAACAAAAGCAGGAAGCAATGTGCATAGATCCAGCAGGAGAACCAGAAAGAATACTTGAAACTTTAAAATTGTTAAACTCAAAACTAAAATATATATATTTAACGCATTGTCATGCAGACCATACAGCAGGCTTAGAAGAATTAAAAAGAGCCACAAACGCTACAATATTAATCCATAGGATAGAATATGAAAATCTAAAAAATCCAGAAATAACCTTGAGTGTATTAATTGGAACAAAGCAGGTAGAAATAGAAGCAGACTCACGTATAGACCAAGGAGATGCTCTTCATGTTCGGAGACATAGAATTAGTGGTGATACACACACCAGGACATACAAATCGGTGGAACTGCACTATATTCAGAAGAACATAAATTATTATTCACAGGAGACACACTGTTTAAAGGAACATATGGTAGATGTGACCTTCCTACTCGGAAATGAAAAAGAAATACTTAAATCAATAAAAAACAAACTGATAGTATTGCCAGAGGATACATTAATATACCCAGGACACCGGGGAGCCTCGGCTTGATAGCAGAGGAAAAGCATTTATATGAATAAAAGCACCTTAAGGTTCATATATTTTTATTAAATATATTGGATAACCTTGAGGAGAAAATATGAGTATAGCTGTAATAAATATAAGAGACTTAATAAAATATATCTTAATTTTAGGAATTATTGGAATTGTAATTGCTTCAGGAATAATAATTGTAAAGGGAAGAGAAGAATTGAAGCCAGCAGAGGCTGAAGATAAAGAAAGCTCCTCCTTTTTATATTGTCTTGGAATGGAAATTCCAATAATGTCAAAGGATGAAGACATGAAGGAGGATAAAAAAGCAGAAGCGAGTGGATATAAAATGCTAGATACACAGCTTGCAATGATGTCTAACTTAGAAGAAGATGATCATAGCAAAGAGGACGAAAGAAACGAAGAAATTCAAGAGGAGCAAAAAGTAGAAGAAGAACCTAAAGAAAATAAAAAAATAGAAGTAGCAGGAGGAGTTACAACCCAAGTAATAAACGAAAACAATATAACAGCTTCATTTACAGATCAAAGGCAGGATATTCAAATAAAAAACCAATCAAAATATGATGTAAAGGATATTTTAGAAAATCCACATTATGAACTAAAAAATAAAAACAAAGTTTTAATATATCATACACATACTTGTGAAAGCTACACTTCTAGTGAGAAATATGGATATGAAATGACAGGAGCATATAGAACAACAGACTTAAACTTTACAGTATCAAAAGTACGGAGACGAATTAGAGGAATGCTTAAAACAATATGGAAAAACAGTTGTTCATGATAAAACCTACCATGATTATCCATCATATAATGGCTCATATGATAGGTCACTTAAAACCTTATCTAATATGATAAAAGATAATGATGATGCAGAAATAGCAATAGACCTTCATAGAGATGCAGTTCGGAAGCTCAAACACATATGGACCAAGTGTACAAATTGGAGAAGAAAAATGTGCACAGCTTATGCTAGTTATAGGTTCAGATGGTGGAGGGCTTACACATCCGAACTGGAGACAAAACTTTCAATTTGCACTAATGGTACAAAAAAAGGCAAATGAATTATATCCACGGACTATTTAGACCAATAATTCTTCGTGATTCAAGATATAATCAACATCTGACACCAGCAACTACAATAATAGAAGTAGGAGCAACAGGAAATACATTAGATGAATGTTTAAACAGTATGAAATACTTAGCAAAAATTTTAGACGAAGTAATGAAATAAAAAGAGGGGCCGCCGAATGCTAAAAGCTAGCATTCGGTGGCCTGATTTTGTTCTCCATCATGCATTAATCCTCAAAGGTTTTCTGCAAGCAAACCACATAGGGGTGGTCTTTCCCAGGAGGAAACATTTTCACCTGATATCCACGTTTTGGTGCTTCCTTTACCACTTCCTCCCACAAAAGTACATAATTCTCTCTGCCTATTTCACAAAATGGGGTAGTAGCAATGACCAAATGTGGAACGGTTGCATATTGAGATGTGCGAAGGTATACTGTAACAGCATAGGTTTTAACAAGAGGAAACTTAGCCCGAAGAATTTCGATATTCGGCTCAATAAACTCCTTAAAAACCCTATCCACCATTCCAGCATCAACTGTGTTTGCTGTGTTTTTAGAGGACATGACGAACTCCTTCCTGACATGTCAGTACTTGACTGACTAATTATAGTGACAATTAAATATTATATCACAAAAAATCCAATAAGTCAAATATTACAACGATTTTTTTTGGAAAAAATTAGGAGAACAATCGAAAAAAATATTTTTGGTGACCCGTACGGGAATCGAACCCATGATTCCACCTTGAGAGGGTGGCGTCTTAACCGCTTGACCAACGGGCCATAAACTATACATATTTTAACACAAAAAATATAGAAATGTCAAGCAATTAAAAAAATAAATTAAATTAGCAAAAAGTATTGACAAGTGCTAAAAAAAGATATATGATATTAGCAGTCGAAAATAATGAGTGCTAAAGATGGGAGGGAAGTAGGATGCTAGACGAACGCAAGAGAAAGATTCTAAGAGAAATTGTAGATGAATACATCGACTCAGCAGAACCAGTAAGTTCAGCAGTAATTGTAGAAAAATATGAACAAGATATAAGCTCAGCAACTGTTAGAAACGATATGGCAGAACTTGAAAAAGCGGGATATCTAGAAAAACCACATACCTCAGCAGGAAGAATACCATCAGCAAAAGGATATAGACTATATGTAGACGAATTATTGAAATATGACAATATAAGCTTAGAAGAAATAAGATATATACAAGAAAAACTAGAGACAAAAGCAAGTCGGACTAGAGGAACTAACAAAAATTGCAACCACCACACTCTCTGAAATTACACATTATACAACAGTAAGTATACGGACCAAAAACCTCAAAGCAAATAATTGAAGAAATCAAGTTTGTTTTGTTAGGAGCAAGGATGCTTATGGGTATAATAGTAACAGATACAGGACTTGTAAAAGAAACAATAATAAAATTTGATGAAGATATAACAGGAGAACAAGTAGAAACACTAAATTACTTCTTCAATAACAAATTAAAAGGAGAAGCCTTTGAAAAGATTGATACATCATTTGAAGAATACATTTTTAGAGAATTAAAATATAGTGTAAATATAATAAGACCAATCATAGAACAAATGAAAAAGCTAATTGAGGAAGAGGAAAATATTTATCTTGAAGGAACAAATAAAGCATTTGAACTTCCAGAATTTAAAAGCCTAGAAATAGCTAAAAATTTTGTAAATATATTAGATACAAAAGAGGTAATGAGAGATTTATTAGATACAGGATTTGCAGAAGATATTAATATATATATAGGTGATGAAAATGATAACCAAGATTTAAAAGACTTTAGTATAGTAACTTTTAAACATTCTGTTGGAGAAAAAGATATAGGCACAATAGGGATTATAGGACCAAAGAGAATGAATTATTCAAAAGTAATTTCTGTTATGAAATATATTAGTAAAAAGTTAAAGGAAGATTTAGGAGAAAATAAAGATAAGGAGGAAGACAATGGAGGAAAATAAAAAAGAAGAGGAAAAAATAGAAAATGAACAAAATCAAGAAATACAAGGAATGCAAGAGGAGCTAGAAAGTACAACAGACAGATTAAAAAGACTTATGGCAGAATTTGACAATTTCAAAAAAAGAAGTGCAAAAGAAAGAGAAACCTTGTATATTTCAATAGTTGGAGATGTAGCATGTAAATTATTACCAGTCTTAGATAATCTAGAAAAAGCAGCCAGCAGTGAAACACAAGACATAAATTATAAGCAAGGAGTAGACTTAGTATTAAAGCAATATGTAGAAATGTTAAAATCCTTCGGAATAGAAGAAATAGAAAGTATACGGAAAAACATTTGATCCTGAACTCCATGAAGCAGTAAGCATGGTGCAAGACGAGGCTCTAGGAGAAAAGGAAATAAAAGAAGAATTTAGAAAGGGCTATAAAATCGGCGATAAAGTAATTAGACACTCTATGGTTATAGTTGCAAATTAAGACATTAATATTTTATATAAATAAAACAAAAGAAATTAAGAAAAGTTATATAGCTTGGAAAACAAGCAAAAATTAAGGAGGAAAAATATTATGGGAAAAATTATAGGTATCGATCTTCGGTACAACAAACTCATGTGTAGCAGTTATGGAGGGAGGAGAGCCAGTAGTTATAGCAAATGCTGAAGGAAACAGAACAACACCATCAGTTGTAGCCTTCTCTAAAAATGGAGAAAGACTAGTTGGACAAATCGCAAAACGTCAAGCTGTTACAAACCCAGATAATACAATTATATCAATCAAAAGAGATATGGGAACAAACAGAAAAGTAAAAATAGAAGAAGATGAA
>CARDEQ010000079.1:0-6677 GCA_948958005.1 uncultured Clostridia bacterium | reverse complement strand
TAATACTTGATGTATCCCTTATAGATGGAAACGGTTTTAATCTGTATGAAAGCGAAATAAAGGCAAAGAAAATTCCTACCATATTTTTAACAGCAAGAGACGAAGAGGATGACATTGTAAAAGGACTAGAACTTGGCGCAGAGGATTATATGACAAAGCCATTTTCTACAAAGGAATTAATTGCAAGAATTAACAAGATTTTGCAAAGGGGAAAAAATCAGAAAATTCAAGTAGCTGATATTGAGTTTGATATAGATAAAATGGAGGCTTATAAGGATAAAGAAAAAATAGATTTAAGTAATATAGAATTAAAAATATTACATTTATTATTTTGTAATTTAAACAAAGTCATAACAAGAGACGAAATAATAGAGAAAATATGGGACTGGACAGGAAATGATGTAAATGATAATACAGTAACAGTATACATGAAAAGAGTTAGAGAAAAGATAAAATCAGACATAATAATCACAATAAAAGGAATTGGATATAGAATAGATAAAGTTTAGATTAAAAGACGAGGGGAAACCGCAAGACAAAAGCCCCGTCCCTTTGTCTTTTGTCTTCTTTTGTCCTTTTTCGGTTCTTTTTTGTATGGAGTGCTGTTGTTCTAAGAAGGAGAGGTGTAAATATATGGAGAATAAGCCAGTATTGAAAAAAATGCTAATATTGAGTTTTGGGATTTTTTTAGTTTTAAATATAATATTTTTTATAATTAATTATATGGAATATAGAAAATATACAGATACCTTTAATAAAGAGATAGGAGAAATTATACAGAATATAAAGGAAAATTATCCGAAGGTAGAAATGGCTAAAATAATGCAAATATTAAACTCTGATATGCAAAAAGATAACGATGTGCTTAGAGATTATGGAATAGATTTAAGTAAAGATACAGCGGTTATGGCAAATGAGAAGAATTTTGCGAGATACTTAATCTTAGAAATAGGTATACTTTTTATATTGTTTGCGACTTTGATTATGGTTTTTTTAGGATATAATAGAAAAAAGGATAAAAAGATAAAAGAAATAACGCAATATATAGAAGAAATAAACAGAAGAAATTATAAATTAGATATAGAAGATAATACAGAAGATGAGTTATCAATTCTAAAAAATGAGGTGTATAAGACAACTGTGATGCTAAAAGAAGTTGCAGAAAATTCAAAACAAGATAAAATGAAGCTAAAAGATTCACTTTCTGATATATCACATCAATTAAAGACTCCATTAACTTCAATCACAATAACTTTAGACAATATGCTAGAGAATAAAGATATGCAGGAGAATATAAGAACAGAATTTATAAAAGATATAAAAAGAGAGATAATAAATATTAACTTTCTGGTAAATACATTGTTAAAGCTTTCAAAATTTGATGCAAATACAATAAATTTCATAAATCAAGAGGAAAAAATAATAGATATATTAAATGAAGCAATAAAAAATGTAGCAGGGATTTGTGATTTAAAAGATATTGAGATAAGAGTGAATGGCGATGCAAAACAGAAGATGTATTGCGATTTTAAATGGCAAGTAGAAGCAATAACAAATATATTAAAAAATTGTGTAGAACATTCTTATGAAGGAGAAAAAATAGATATAAATTATAATAAAAATAATTTATATGCAAAGCTTGAAATTAGAGATTATGGAAGCGGAATATTAGAAGAGGATTTACCTCATATATTTGAGAGATTTTATAAAGGCAAAAATTCTTCAAAAGACAGCGTGCGGAATAGGACTAGCCCTTGCAAAATCTATTATAAAAGAAAATAATGGATATATAGATGCAGAAAATGCAGAAGATAGCAAAGGCATGAAGTTTATAATAAAATATTATAATTCTTGATATACAAATATAGCATGTCTTGAGAAAATTGCAAAATCATTATAAATAATATGTGAGAGAATAAAAATAGGCAAAAGAAGCACCGAGTTGATATGATGTTTTTGATGAAAACAACGTCAGTTTTTAAATAAAGATATAGTGTTAACCTTGACAAACAAATTAAAAGGTAATATAATATTTTTGTTAACTTTGGATAACATTAAAAAAAAGGGGAATAACTAATATGATTTCAAAAGCTCTAGAAGAATATTTGAAGACAATGTATATATTAAAAAAGCAAAGTGGCAATATAAGAGTCACAGACATAGCAAACAAAATGAATTGTACTAAGCCTAGTGTAAATAAGGCTATATATAATTTAAAAGACCATCAACTTTTAAACTATGAATCTTATGGCACAATAGAACTTACTGAGAAGCGGAGAGAATCTAGCTAAAAAGATACTTGAAACATATGATATTGTCTATTTGTTTTTGAAGGATGTCCTTAGTTTGAGTGAGAATGAAGCTGCAACCCAGGCAGATAAAATAAAACTTGCAATCACAGATAATACAGTAAATAGACTTGCTAAATATGTTCATAAAGTATTAGATTTAAACGATTTAGATTGTGATTATGATGTAAGTAAGGAAAAATGCAGAAGTTGTGTGAGAAGAACAGAAAGGAAAGATAATAAAAATGGAAAATAATCTACTGAGAATAAATGATTTATGTGTAAATGCTGAAGATAAAGAGATTTTAAAAGGAATTAACCTAAAAATAAATAAAGGTGAAATACATGTAATAATGGGACCAAATGGTTCAGGTAAAACAACAACAGCAAACGCAATACTAAATAACCCAGAATATACAAAAAAGAAAGGAACTATTATCTTTGAAAATGAAGACATAACAAATATGAAAACAGACGAAATTGCAAGAAAAGGCATATTTATGTCTTTCCAATTACCAGAGGAAATACCACGGAATTTCTGTGACTAATTTCTTAAAAACAGCAAAAAGTAAAATAACAGGTAAACCTGTTAAAATATTCGAATTTAAAGAAGAATTAGCCAAATATACAAATGAATTAAATATGAATGCCAAAAACCTTGATAGAAACTTAAATGTAGGTTTTTCAGGTGGAGAGAAAAAGAAAAATGAAATTTTGCAAATGCTAGTTTTAAATCCAAAACTTGCAATACTTGACGAAACAGACTCAGGTCTTGATGTAGATGCAATAAAAACAGTTTCAAAGGGAATAGAAATGTTTAAAAGTAAAGAAAATGCAGTTTTAATAATAACACATAATACAAAAATTCTGCACAGTTTAAAGGTAGACTATGTACATGTTTTAGTAAATGGTAAAATAGTAGAAACAGGAGGAGAAACTTTAGCAAAAGAAATAGAAGAAAACGGATATGCTAAATTTAAGATAAAATTAAACCAAAAGGATGGTTAAAAAATGAGTAAAACAAATATAGAAGAAATAAATAGAAATATTTATGACATAAAAAATAAAGATAACTATGATTTTAAAATAGAAAAGGGATTGACAAAAGAAATCATAGAAGAAATATCAAATCAAAAAAATGACCCAGACTGGATGAGAAGTTTTAGAATAAAAGCCTTAGAGGTATATAATAGTCTAGAACTTCCTAGCTGGGGTCCAGATTTATCTGAACTTGATATGAGTGAAATTGCAACATATGTAAGACCAAAATCAAAATTAAGTAATTCTTGGGAAGATGTGCCAGAAGATATAAAAGACACCTTTGATAAACTTCGGCATTCCAGCTGCAGAGAAAAAATCTCTTGCAGGGGTTGGGGCACAGTATGACTCAGAAGTTGTATATCATAGTATGAAACAGGAGCTAATAGAACAGGGAGTTATATATACAGACATGGAAACAGCAATGAGAGACTATGAGGATTTAGTAAAAAAACACTTTATGAAATGTGTACCAGTAAATGACCATAAATTCGTAGCACTTCATGGAGCAGTATGGTCAGGAGGATCATTTGTTTATGTGCCAAAAAATGTAAAAGTAGAAATACCATTACAATCATATTTTAGACTAAATTCACCAGAGTCTGGGCAATTTGAACATACATTAATTATAGTAGAAGAAGGAGCAAGTCTTCATTTTATAGAAGGCTGCTCTGCACCTAAATACAATAAAGTCAACTTACATGCAGGTTGTGTAGAATTATTTGTAGGAGATAATGCCTATCTTAGATATTCTACAATAGAAAATTGGTCAAAAAATATGCTAAACCTAAATACAAAGAAGGCAATTGTACGGAAAAAATGCAGAAGTTGACTGGGTATCAGGATCATTTGGTTCTAAAATTTCAATGCTTTATCCAATGAGCATTTTAAATGGAGAAGGAGCAAAAACAGAATTTACAGGAATTTCCTTTGCTGGAAAAGGACAAAATTTAGATAATGGTTTTAAGGCAGTTCATAACGCAAAAAACACCTCTAGTGTGGTAAATGCAAAATCTATTTCAAAAAATGGCGGAAAATGCACATATAGGTCTCTTGTTAGGATAAATGAAAATGCAAAAGGGTCAAAATCATCTGTGTCATGTGAATCACTTATGTTAGACGACTTTTCAATATCAGACACTGTGCCAACAGCAGATATAAGAAATGATGAGGTAGAGTTCTCACATGAAGCTAAAATAGGCAAAATTAGTGATAAAGCTATATTTTATCTTATGAGTAGAGGTCTAACAGAAGAAGATGCAAAGGCTATGATTGTTCGTGGATTTGCTTATCCAATTTCTAAAGAGTTACCAGTAGAATACGCAGTTGAAATGAATAATCTTATAAATCTTGAACTTGAAGGAGCAATAGGTTAGAAGAAAGGAGAACTTTTGTAAATGACAGAATTAAAACTAAATGAAACACCAGTAAGAACATGTAGAAATTTTAATATCAACAATATAAAAATAAAAGACTTTAAAGCTTTACAAAAGCAAGAGAAGTTTGAAAACATTGAAATAAACGGAGCAAATGAAGGTACTAAAATAAGCTATGAACTATCAAATACACCTCTTACCTATGGTATCAGAAAAGAATTAGAAAATGAAGTAAAAGAAAAAGCAAATCATAAGTTAAAGATAGAAATCAAGAAAAAAGCAGATATAGAGATAAAATATGATTTCGATAAAGAAAATTCAAAATTAGTAGATAATATAGAAATAATTGCACAAAACAATGTAGTAGCAGATGTTTTAATAAAATATAAATCAAAAGAAAACATAGAGAATTATCATAATGGTATTTTAAAAATTATAGCTAAAGAAAATTCAAAATTAAATATTACTTTAGTAAATTTACTAAATAACAATTCAAACAACTTAATAAGTATAGAAAACGAAATAAAGGAAAATGCAAATGTAAGCTATACAATTGTTGACTTTGGAGGAAAACATAGCATTACAAATTACTATTCAAACTTAATTCGGAAGCTTGGCTAAAAATAATATAAATACAATTTATCTAGGAAAAGAAAACCAAATCTTTGACCTTAACTACATTGGAGAACTAAAAGGAGAAAAAACACAGATTAATATAGAAGTCCAAGGAGCAATAAAAGACAATAGCAAAAAACATTTTAAGGGAACAATAGATTTCAAAAAAGGTAGTAAAAAAGCAAAAGGGAATGAAAACGAATTTTGCATGCTATTATCAGATACAGCAAGAAGTATAGCACTTCCAATGCTTTTATGTAAAGAAGAAGATGTAGAAGGGAACCATAGCACAGCAGCTGGAAAGATAGACGAAAAATCATTATTCTACATCATGAGTCGAGGCTTTAGCAGAAATGATGCAATGAAGCTTGTTGTAAGAGCAAGATTTAACAAGATATTAGAAAAAATAAAAAATCAAGAACTAAAAGAAGAAATCTTAGAAGAAATAGACAAAAAGCTTTAAAATAAACAAAAAAGAAAGGAGCTAGCAGCTATGAACAATTTAAAAAAGGATTTCCCATTATTAGAAAATAGAGACTTAGTCTACCTAGATAGTGGAGCAACCTCTCAAAAACCAGCAAAGGTAATAAATGCAGTAAACGAATTTTATGAAAAATATAATGCAAATCCTCATAGAGGAGCGTATTCATTAAGTATAGAAGCAACAGAAATGTATGAAAAAGCAAGAGACAAAATACAAAAATTCATAAACGCAAAACATAGAGAAGAAATTATATTTTCAAAAAACACAACAGAAAGCTTAAATCTGCTTGCATACTCATATGGATTAGAAAATCTAAAGCAGGATGATGAGGTAGTAATTTCAATAATGGAGCATCATTCTAATCTAGTTCCATGGCAAAAAGTATGTAAAAAAACAGAAAGTAAATTAAATTATATGTATATAAATGAAAATTTTGAGATATCAGACGAAGAAATAGAAAAGAAAATTACAGACAAAACAAAAATTGTTTCAATTACACATGTTTCAAATGTTCTAGGAACGATTAATGATATAAGAAAAATTATAAAATTAGCACATAAAAAAGGTGCAATTGTAATTTTGGATATTGCACAAAGTATTCCACATATGAGAATAGATATGCAAGACTTAGATGCGGATTTTGCAGTTTTTTCAGGGCATAAAATGCTTGCACCACTAGGAATAGGTGTACTATATGGTAAGAAGGAATTATTAAAAGAAATGACACCTTTTTTAATGGGTGGAGATATGATAGAATACGTTTACGAACAAGAAACAACCTTTGCACCACTACCAAATAAATTTGAAGCAGGAACCCAAAACATAGAAGGAGTAATAGGTTTAGGTTCAGCAATAGACTATATAGAAAATATAGGA
>CARDEQ010000078.1:0-6766 GCA_948958005.1 uncultured Clostridia bacterium | reverse complement strand
ATGGAATTAAAAATACAGATTTTTTCTATGATAGTATTCATCTTGGTGGTGAATATATTAAGGAGCAGCTTAGCTTGAATCTTCCTGTGCTTATTTGTGTTTGGAATAAGCCTAGTGAAAATCGTTGGACCACCCAGTCTCATTATATGGTTTTACTTGCAGTTGATAGTGATGGATTGGTTTATGTTTCTAATCCTAATGGGCTTGATGATACTAGCAAGGCTTCTGGTTGGTACAATTTTGATGAGGAAATTGCTCCTTATATTGCTAAAGCTCTTTTTATAACTGAATGAGTTAATATGTTTCACTTTAGTTATGGTTAATACCCCCTTTTTTTTACACGATATGGATGAAGAAATAAATGTAAAAAAACAGTTAAAAATGTACTGAACCCAAAAAGTTGGACAGTGTAGATTAAGCCACTTTTGGAATAGTCAAGAAAAACTAGACACAAAATTAAGCGAATTAGTGGATATGGTATAATAAACTAGACACCAAGTTAAGTGAATTAATGGAGCGGGTAGCGAGAATCGAACTCGCGCTATCAGGTCGGAAGCATGACATTCTACCACTAAATTATACCCGCAAAATTACTGTATACCATTTCAATATATTTTAAAAACGCAGGTTAGAAATTTGCTTTCTAACCTGGTCTCTTGGTGCAGATGGCCGGAATCGAACCGGCACGGGAGGTAAGTCCCGCAGGATTTTAAGTCCTGTGCGTCTGCCAGTTCCGCCACATCTGCATTTCTTAAACTGGCAAGAATTATTATACTATATTTCTATTTAAAATGTCAACACTTTCATGAAAAATTTAAAATTTTTTTATGTATCCATTTATAAGTTCACTTTTTTTATATTGAATATTAGTATAAATCATGCTATAATTGTTATTGAAGATAATGCTTTATGCTAATAAATTTGAAAGGAGTAATCTTATGAAATTACGGAATGTAATTTTAAAGACAGAAAATATTATTCTGCAAAGAGTAAGGACATCTACAAACCGTGATTGCAAAACATGTATCATTATGGGAAGTGGATATTCGCTGTCTGTCGATAACTATGATAATGTAATACATAAAGATCCTTTATTCTTCCCATCAAGTGGAAATGGCTATGGAAATTATACTGTATTATCATTATTTTACACCTTTGAATGTGAGGGGCTATCAATAGCTGCAAAAGAGTTAGCAAATTATATAGATACTTGTATGCAGCAATATGAAAACATTATTCTCCATGGTCATTCAAAATGCGGTAGCTGTTTTATCGAAGCCACTAAATGGCTAAAAAGAAAAGTCACAATTGTCAGTGTATCTGCTCCATTAAATAAGAAAGGGATTCCTATTATTAACAAGCATGTATTTGAAAGTAGACTGAATTGGTTAGAAAAGATATTCTTTCATAATATATTTTCTGATCACAATGTTGATAAAGATTTATGTGAAAATTCCAAGTTTTTAACAAACCTTTGTCTTGATTATTTAGAGCAGCACTGTTATATTATCGTGGTATCAGTATGTCCTAAGTTTACATTAAATCCAATAGTGCTTTTTCTAAAGTGGTTTGATAAAGAAAAAGAAATTAATGGCGATGTAATTGTTCCTAAAAGCAGTCAAATTCCCGAAGATAAACCTTTTACGCAAATCTTTTCGACTCATCCTAACTCCATGAAAGCTAGTATTCAGTTTGTAAAAAAATTTCTGTAAGAAAATTACTCATATAAAGAATTTAGTATGTTACAAATTCTCTATTCCAAAACAGTCCAGTTCTATAAGTTCTGGACTGTTCTGGAGTTCATGTATTAAATTAGTTATGAAGCTATTTCTTCATAGTAACACATTAAATTCCGTTTAAAATATAGTTCATTATTTTCACACTCTATCAAAAGTTTGCTATTAGGTGCTATTTCTTGTTTTAACATTTTCTCTGCCAGCATTGTTTCTAATTTTTTCTTAACAAATCTTTTTAAAGGTCTTGCACCATAGATTTGGTCATATCCGTTATTGATTAAATATTCTTTAGCTTTGTGACTTAGTTCTAATTTTATATTTTTATCTTCTAATCTTTTTTCTAAGTCTTTTATTAGTAAATCTAATATTCTAGAAACTTCTTCTTTTTTTAGTGGCTTATAAAATATAATTTCATCTAAACGATTTAAAAATTCTGGCCTAAAGGTATGTTTTAATAAATCATTTACTTTTTCCTTAGCTTCGTCTGATATTTCTCCATTTTTGTTTATTCCTTCTAGTATAAAGTCTGAGCCTAAGTTAGATGTGAGAATTATTATCGTATTTTTAAAGTCTACTGTTCTTCCTTGTGAATCTGTTATTCTTCCGTCATCTAATACTTGCAGCAGTATATTAAATACATCTGGATGTGCTTTTTCAATTTCGTCAAATAAGACTACTGAATATGGTTTTCTTCTAACCGCTTCTGTTAGTTGCCCTCCTTCTTCATATCCTACATATCCTGGAGGAGCTCCAATTAGCCTTGATACAGAATATTTTTCCATGTATTCTGACATATCTATTCTTATTATGTTGTGCTCGTCGTCAAATAGGCTTTCTGCTAATGCTTTTGCGAGTTCTGTTTTTCCAACTCCTGTTGGACCTAGAAATAAAAATGAACCTATTGGCTGATTTGGATTTCCTATTCCTGCTCTTGATCTCATAATGGCTTCTGAAACATTAATTACTGCCTCCTCTTGTCCTATTATTCTTTCATGAAGAATATCTTTTAAATTTAGCAGTTTTTTTCTTTCTCCCTCCATGAGCTTGCTAACTGGTATTCCCGTCCATTTAGAAATTATTTTTGTTATTTCGTCTTCAGTAACCTTATTTCTAAGTAATCCACCTTCTTTGCTTTTTTCTGATATCTTTTCCTCTATCTCTAACTCTTTTTGCAGTTCTGGCAATTTACCATATTTTAATTCAGCTGCTTTATTTAGTTCATAGTTTCTTTCTGCTTTTTCTATATCTAAAGTTACTTTTTCTATATCTTCACGTAATTTTTGCACTTTTCCTATTGCCTGCTTCTCGTTTTCCCACTTTGCCTTCATAACGTCAAATTTTGTTTTTAATTCTGATTTTTCCTTTTGAATATCCTCTAAACGCTTTTTTGATATCTCGTCTTTTTCTTTTGATAGCGCTGTTTCTTCTATTTCTAATTGCATTATTTTTCTTGATATTTCGTCTACTTCTGCTGGCATAGATTGCATTTCTGTTTTTATCATACTACATGCCTCGTCTATTAAATCTATTGCCTTATCTGGTAAAAATCTATCTGATATATATCTATGTGATAATGTTGCAGCAGCAATAAGGCTATTATCTGATATTTTTACACCATGGTATATTTCGTATCTTTCCTTTAATCCTCTTAAAATTGATATTGTGTCTTCTACTGTTGGTTCATCCACTAAAACTGGTTGAAAACGTCTTTCTAATGCTTGGTCTTTCTCTATATACTGTCTATATTCATTTAAGGTTGTTGCTCCTATGCAATGTAGTTCTCCTCTTGCAAGCATTGGCTTTAAAAGATTTCCTGCATCCATTGCCCCTTCAGTTTTTCCTGCTCCAACTATTGTGTGAATTTCGTCTATAAATAAGATTATTTTTCCTTCACTCTTCTTTATCTCTTGTAATACTGCTTTTAGTCTTTCTTCAAACTCTCCTCTATATTTTGCCCCAGCAACCAATAATCCCATATCTAGCGAGAATATTGTACAACCTTTTAGTCCCTCTGGTACATCTCCTCTTACTATTCTGAGCGCTAATCCTTCTGCAATTGCTGTTTTTCCTACTCCTGGTTCTCCTATTAAGCATGGATTGTTTTTTGTTTTTCTTGATAATATTCTAATTACATTTCTTATTTCTGCATCTCTTCCTATTACTGGGTCTAATTTCTGCCTTCTTGCTAAGTCTACTAAGTCTTGACCATATTTTTTCAAGGCATCATATGCTACTTCTGGGTTATCTGATGTTACTCTTGTATTACCTCTTACACTTGATAATACCTTCAAAAATTCATTTTTTGTAATGTTATATTTTTTTAGTAATTCTTTTATTTCTTTATTTTGGTTATTAAATATTGCAAGCATTATATGCTCTACTGATACATAGTCATCCTTCATATCTTTTGCAATTGTTTCTGAATTTGCAAGAACTATGTCTACATCTTGTGATACATAAATTCCGGTCTTTTGGTCTGGCACCTCCTGTAATTTTTGGTTTTTTTGAGATTATACTAGTTATGTCTGTTTCTATATCTTCGTTTTGATTTATCTTTTTTAATAGCTCTTTTATTAAACTATTATCTTGTTTAAGTAATGCTAGTAATAAATGCTCCTCTTCTATTTGTGCATTTTTATTTTCTATTGCAAGGTTTTGTGCTTCTTGCACTGCTTCTAAAGATTTTTGTGTAAATTTTTGAATATTCATAAATAATCACTCCTATCTTTATTATGTTTTTAATAATTATTTTTATGTTTACATCAATATATATTATAATACCAAAAATTAGCACTGTCAAGTAGAGAGTGCTAATTTATATAATTTTCCTTTTTTATTTCTTATAAATTCTAGTATTTTAATTGTTTCCAAGATTTACTTCAAAATAGAATTCTACACCGTTTTCTTTATTTTCTACTCCATATTTGTTGTTTGTATTTGTCATTATTGCTTTTACAAGAGATAATCCGATTCCTGTTCCTCCATTTTCTCTATTTCTTGAGGTATCTACTTTATAAAATCTATTCCATATTCTTATTAAGTCTTCACTTGATATATTTTCTCCTGTATTAAATATATTTACTCTTAATTTCTTTTCTTTTATTTCATAGCTTATTTTTATTTCTTTTTTTCCATCTATTTCTGAAGCATTTTTTATAGCATTTGTAAAATAATTGTTAAATACTTGTTCTGCATAGAATTCGTCTGCGATTACGTATATTTCTTTATCTTCAAATTTAACTGTTATATTTTCCTCCTCGAGTACTTTTGTAGACTTTCTGATTATTTCGCAAATAAGCTCTGATATATTAAATTTTGTTAAATTAAATGCATTTTTTCCATATTCAAGCCTCATAAGTTCTAATAATTTTTTTACTACTATATCCATTTTATTTGCTTCATCTAATATAACTTCTGCATAAAATTTCCTGCTTTCTTCATCCTCGGTTATATTCTCTACTAATCCTTCTGCATATCCCTGTATTAGGGCTATTGGCGTTTTTAGTTCATGTGATACATCTGAAATGAATTGCTTTCTCATTTCGTCTGTTCTCGATTTTTCTTCTATGTCTTTTTCAAGCTCAATGTTTGAACTCCTAAGTTGCTTTATTGTTTTTTCTAAAGTTTCTGACATTGTATTTATATTACGTCCGCAAATTATTTATTTCGTCTTCTGTTTCTTTTACCTCGTATTTGTGGCTAAAATCTAATTCGGATATTTTTGCTGTAATGTCATTTAGTTCTTCGATTGGTGATGTAAATTTTCTTGAAATTACCAAGACTATCATTCCGCTAACTATTATTGTTACAAATCCCATTAGCATTAAGAACTTATTTGCTATTTTAACACTTTCCTGTATTGATGCAACAGCAACTCTTATGTATAATTCATATCCATTGTCTAATTCTGCTGAAAGTAGAATGAAGGATAATTCTGTTTTTTTATCAATTGTTCTCTTGATTTCTACTTTATCTTTATTGTAAAGCACATTTTCGTCTATTCCTCTCTTTTTATTATAGCTTGCATCTGTTAATGATGATATGAAGTCTTTGCTAGTTGTATATATACTGTTACTTGTTTTTACTAATATGTCAAAGTCATTACTGACTGACATTTTTTCAAGGTCTAATTCTATATTTACACCATTTAATTCTCCATTATAGTAATCATTTATTATTTCATATGCTGTTAGTAGCATTGTTTGTTTTGAATATATGTAATATTCTTCGAGTACAATGCTATTAATTAGTATTAAAAATACTATTATAATTGTAATTGTTATACAAAGAGTCATAAACAGCTTTACTCTGACACTTTTAAATCTATCTTTTATATTTGCTACCACCTTTTACCCTCACTTAACTTCAAATTTATAGCCTATTCCTCTCATGGTTTTTATATACTTACCTTTTTTGCCTAGTTTGTGTCTTATCTTTTTTATGTGGCTGTCTATTGTTCTAGAATCTCCATAATAGTCATAATTCCAAACATTGTTTAATATTTTGTCTCTTGAAAGTGCTATTCCAACATTATCTACTAGATATTTTAATAATTCGTATTCCCTAAGGCTCATTTCAACTAATTTTCCGTCTACCTTCACAGTCCTTCCACTTTCATCTATTTCTATTCCACCATAATCAGCTGTTTTATTTGTATTTGTGCTTGTCCTTTTTAGTATTGCATCCACTCTTGCAACAAGTATTTTGGGACTAAATGGCTTTGTTATATATTCGTCAACTCCTAGTTCAAAGCCAAAGAGTTCGTCTTGTTCTTCTCCTCTGGCTGTAAGCATAATTATTGGTACTTTTGAGCTTTGTCTTATTTGCCTCAATACTGACCATCCATCTAGTTTAGGCATCATTACATCTAATAATATAAGGTTTATGCTGTCTTGTTTTTCATTAAATATCTCTAATGCTTCTTCTCCATCTTTTGCTTCTATTACTTCATAATCCTTTTTTACTAAAAAGTCCTTTAATAGTGTTCTCATTCTTTGTTCATCATCTACCACTAATATGGTTGTACTCAT
>CARDEQ010000077.1:2810-6844 GCA_948958005.1 uncultured Clostridia bacterium | reverse complement strand
TTTTGATTATAACTAAATGCCTCAAAAGCATCTGCTAATTGAGGCTTTTGTAAAATTTTTAAAGCTGTTACCCTCCTATTTCCATCCCATGCTATATATTTATCCTTGTTAACATCATATGTTACTGTTACAATAGATGATGGATACCATCCATCCTTAAATATATCAGTCATTAATTTATACATAGCATTGGCTTCTCTTTTATTAGTAATCAATTGCTTCATTACAAAGTTCTCTCCCAAATCTAATACGGGATTATGTCTAGGATTTTCTGGATTTACCAAAATATCATTAATATATATTAATTTATGTGTACTTTCCATAATATACCTTTCTTCCAATAATTATATATGTCATCTTTTGTATATTATAGTTTAATACATTATATAACATATTTCTAATAAAATCTACATTTTATAAATAAATTCACATCTCCACTTTACAAACCACATCATAACAATATTCTTCCCTTACCACATAGCCTGTCCTTTTCTCTCCAAGCTTTGTAGTATAGCCATTTCTAACCTGCTCTCTCGTAAATTCAAACCTACTATATCTATTCTCTATCTTGCAACCATTATAGATGTGATAATACCTGATTCTAAATCTGCTGTTACATCTTGCACATAGCCGTAATCTTCTTCCGTCTGTTATGTTTATTACTTCTTTATGTTTAAAATCCAAACCTTTTGTTCCCATATAAATATCCCCTTAGCTATTATATGCTAAGGGGCTTGGGTTTTATTAAACATATTTGTGATTTATGCAAACATTTGATTAACTTTTGTGCATATTTTTCATATACTACCATTTAAGATAATCAAAGCAGGATGTGGCGGATTGTTGCTTAACGGAAGGTGATTGGTGTGTATGCTAGAACAAGCATATGTTTTCTTCATACCTCATGAATTATTTATTTTATTCCTCTTTTATTATTCATACACTATACTTCATTTTTTCTTTTTATTTCTAATAAATATCCTGTAATAGAACATATTAATAATATACTTTCTAATATAACTCCAAAAATTGAGAATATATATATATTGTATACCATCCATGTTATGCCCACTGGTATTCCTAATATTTTATATATTGTAGTGTTTTTTTGCCATACAGAGTAAGTATACATCATTGTTGCTAATACAGATAATAGGCTAAAAAATCCTTCATATGTAAATACTGCTGAGATAACTGATATAGAATATAAAATTACTAATATAATTATATCTGTTTTATTGTTTTTTTCTCTTTTGCCATTCTTCTTTTCATCTACTAGAAAGATTATATTCCTTATTAATGCAACTATACACATTGCTAATCCTGACCATGCATTTAAAAAGATATATGCTATACAATTTGCAATAATTGATAAAAAGTTTATTACTAAAACCCTTCTTCTATCTTTTGCATAATATGTTAGTGCTAACAATGCATACATTATTATTGTAAATATTTGTGATAATATATATGTTATTGACCCATCCATTCCTTCCTCCTACCAGCTTATTTTCCTGTCTATGTCATTTCATTTTCATAATTTTTTGCTATATTTCTACATGCTTCTTTATATTAAATAGTCATAATATTCTCTTTATTATTTCTATGATTTCCCTAAACTCGTTTCCCCTATTCACAAATTCTTTATTGTTACTTAAAATCTCTTTTGCATATATTTCAAAAGGAATAAATTTTACTTCTAAAACCTCTTCTTTTTGCATTTTTATATTATTTATATCAACATCAGCTCTATACAAATAAACATCTTGTATTTCATTTTCTATAAATCCTTCCTTTGGCATATATGATTTTCGTATTGTATAAATCAATTTCATATTTTGTTCATTAGATTTTATTCCTAATTCTTCTTCAAGCTCTCTCATTGCACCTGAAATGCTACTATCTCTACTATTTAGATGTCCTGCACAGGAAAGATCCCATAAATTTGGATTTTTCTCTTTATTAGGAGATCTTTTCTGTAATAATATTTCTCCTTTTGAATTAATAAGCAATATAATTATGCCAATATCCATATTTATGAACATCATTTCTTGTTGCTTTTTTTCCTGTAAGTTCCCCTTTTTCATCTAATATATCTATATATTCCATTATTTACTCTCCTACCTCTCTATCAATTATGCTATCTGCCCTATATATTGCTCCCCTTAGTTGATTTAACAGATTTTTAGCTGTTATGCCGTTTTGACATATTAAATATTACATCTGGTAACGAACTTTTATCATATATTCTTTGTGCAACCCCAAATGACTTCATTCTTGTTTCTATTTCTTCTTTTGTTCTACCAGCTTGTCTCATATTATTTATCCATTTTCTTATATCCATATCTTTATACACCATTACTTGTAGAAAGTTTTTAGGATAAGCTTCCTTTAATCCATCCATTACTTGCATACTCGAATCATTTACAATTACTATGGCATTTTCTGTTCTTAAAATCGCATCTATTTCTTCTTTAGAAATTCCATATAAATTTCCAGCAAACTCATACGTCCACTCACATTTTTCTACTTCTTCTCTGCTCATTCCTTCCTGTATCTTTGGCTTATTTGTTTTTCCATCTCTAGATGGTCTAGTAGTTTTCTTCTGTATAACACTCATCGAATCTACCATATCTTTTAGCTCTCTTATTTGCCTATCTGCTGTATAATCTTTTGGAGCAACCCCTAAAAATTGTCTATCTTCTTCTGTTATTTGTGTTAAGTCTCTTTTCTTTAATTCTATAATAAGATTAATTAAATGTGATTTTCCACATCCTGATTCTCCAAATAATACCACTAAATGGTTATCAGGAATTTGTGTTTTAAGTGATGCAATAATTCCTAATAAATAGGCAGTGACAAAATCCATACTATTTATATTATAATCTAGTACATTTATATCTGCAACACTTTTATCTTCAAACAGTTTTAATCTTGCTCTAAAACTAGGTTCACTTATATCTGTTGCTAATTAAATAACTGCTCAAATTCCTTTTGCGTTAATTCTCCTATTTTTTTATAATATAATTTTCTATCCATCTTCCAATACCTCCTTCTTGCAAATCAAATCATACACAAACTTGTCCCTCACTACATATCACATTCTATTTTCTTCTTACATGGAATTTTGTTTCCCTATAAATGCCCACATATGCTCTTATATACATTGGACCTTTGGTTTGTAATTATTTTATATTAATCCAGTATCTTTATAGACACTTAAATTATTCAATATCTTGCTTTCACTTTATAAAATACCATAATTAAGTTTTTGCAAATTCTATATCCATTCTTCTATTAGCTCTTTAGAAACATTTAGTTCTCCCTTTCCTATACCTATTTCTATATCTGGCTTTGGTGTCCCATGATAGTCACTTCCACCACTAATGTATAAATTATTTTTTCTTGTATATTCTAGTAAAATATCTTTTTTATTATTTTCCTCTGCCGATGGATGAAAACATTCTATCCCATCTAATTCCACCTCTTTTCTTAATTCATTTATAAAACCTATCGTATCTTCAAATTTGTATTCAAATGGATGTGCTAAAAAGGCTTTTCCTTCTGCTTTATGAATAATATCTATTACCTCATTATATCTTGGTCTAAATTCTATATGGTTCATAAAATAACTACTGTTTGGATTTGCTAGACCCTTTCGAAAAAATATGCTAAACCCATCTGTAAATTCCCCTAATATTTTATAATTTTCCTCATGCTTCATTATTTCTTCATAAATTGGTCTTTCTATATATTCAGTTGCTTTTTGTGGCTTTTTTATTTTTCCTTCATTATATATAATACCATGTCTACAACATATATCTAATAATCTTTTATAACATATTTCTTGTTGATTTTTTAATTTATCTTCTGAATAGTATTTCTGAAGCCATTCATTTATAATACTAATATTTATTTTATAAGCTAATATTTCAATACTTTTATCTTCAAATACTGCATGAAGTTCTGTTCCTTTTATAATTTTTCCGCTAAAAATTCTATTATCTTTTAATTCTTCATCTCCATATTGATTA
>CARDEQ010000077.1:0-2800 GCA_948958005.1 uncultured Clostridia bacterium | reverse complement strand
CAAGTATCATGATCTGTTATTGATATATATTCTAAATTTTTTTCTTCACACTTCTTTAAAACTTCTTTTACTGTTTTATCTCCATCAGAGTAAATTGTGTGTATGTGCATATCCACCATAATTCTTCACTCCTAATTTAAGCTTCTTCAATTCATTTAATTATTCTATTTCTATATTTTCCTCATTTTCTAATATTTCATAGTCTATTTCATTTTCTTCAAATATTTTTGCAACAAATTCAAAATCAACTGGATATTTTGGATTATCTGCATGTAATGGAATTATTAATTTTGCTTCCGCTTCTTTTGCAAATAATGCTGCTTCAAATGGTCCCATTGTTACACCATAATCTGATACAGGTGCACATATAATATCACATTTATAATCATTTTGAAAACAGATTGTATCACTTGTTATATATATTTTATTTTCATTATCGTCTATTATATATCCTATATTCTCCTCTACTTTTCCATCTGTTTTCATAGGGGGTATATATCCATGTTCTGCATGCACTACTTCTATTGTTATCTCATTACTTATTTCTATTTTTTCTCCTTCTTTAACAATATCTATATTTAATTCTGGATAATTATCTTTTACCTCACTACTTGAATAAATTTTTATATTATTATTTAGTTGCTTTAAAACCTCTATGTTGCAATGGTCTGAATGCTTATGTGTAACTAAAATAATATCAGCAGCTCTCCATATTTCAAAATATTCCTTCTTATATTTTAATACTCCTGGATCTATCCATATTTTCTTTCCTTTAGTTTCAATTAACAAACATGATTGTGGAAATTTAGTAATCTTCATAATTTAATTCTCCTTTTAAATAAATTTATATCTATAATATCATATATTTCAAATTTTTAATAGTAACTCTAATTTTTTTCCTTTTATCTTCTTATCCATATAATTTATACTTTTTAATAATTAATTCAAATAAATTATACTTTTTTCTGTTTTTTTAATCCCCATTAAACTGTAAGAATTTTTTAAGGACAAAAATATTTAACTATTTCCAAATCCCATATACAGCCCTATTATAGTTTCATTATTTGCATTATAATAAATTGTTGAAGCTCTTGTACTATATTTTAGTAATATAATAACTACCTTTGTAGATAATTATATCTGGTGCAAATTCATAATTTTCTAATACATTTAAAAGACTTTTTTTTAACCTCTTTTATAAGTTCTTCTTTCTCTTTGTTTATATTCTGCGGTATTTCTTCTAAATCTCCTTCTTGTATGAATTCATAGTCCTTATTAAATGTATAGGCATTTTCATTATATATAGCTTCGAAGTATCTCAGTTACATTTGCATAATATATTTTATTCATATCATTATTGAATTATATAAATTTACTATTATATTTAAATTCCCATAAATTGCGTTATTTAATTCACTTATATAAAATATTGGCTTAATTTCATATTCATTAATATTTTCAAGCATATATTTTTTAATAATACTATTTATTATTTTATTTTGATTTATATTATTTAATTCTTTCTCATTTATTTCTCTATAATTATTTTGTAATTCTAAATTTTCTTGTATCTTCTCATACATCTCAAATAAAAATTCTTTTTATTTTTTGTTATTTCATTTTCAAAAGAATACAATTTATTCTCATATGTTGGCATTATTTTATCTAGATTTTTATATAAAATAAATTCAAATAAAAGAAGCATTAAAAAAATTATAATAAAAATTATTACCCCTTTTATTCCTCTCTAAATTATTACCGTAGTTCCTTCTTCCCTCTTGCTTTCAAAGCTTAAGCTTGCATTTATGCTTCACATATTTTCAAACACAAATGTAATCCGAAGTCCCATTCCAGATATTTTTCTATTTCTATTTTTATTTACAGTATAAAATAGTTCTGTTATTTTTTATTTCTTCTTCACTCATACCTTTTCCATTATCTTTTATTTTTAATATGATATTATTTTTTCCTATTTATTTATTTATAAATATTTCTATAATTTTAATATCTTTATTTTGAGTAGCTGTCACAGCATTTTTCAAAATATTAATTATTAAAGAATTTAATAATATTTCATCACTTTTGAAGAAAATATTTTTTCAATATTTTTTATAATTTTAATATTTTGGAAAATATTTTTATTATTTTTTATAATTTTATTTATTATTTCTATTAGATTTATTTTCTTAAATTCTATTTGTTTTCTATCTAATAAAACAATATCAATTAATTTATCAGAAATTAAATTTAAATAATTTCCTTCCTCATAAATTTTATTATTATAATCTAAAATCATATTTACATCTTCAATTTTTCCACTTTTAATTAAGCTAGAATAACCTATAATTGATGTAAGTGGTGTTCTTATTTCATGAGTTAAATTATGTATAAAATTTTTCTATTTTCTAAATTTTTTTGTATTTCAACTATATTTTCTTCCACAGATGTTATCATTTGATTAAATGAGTTTCCTAAAATTCCTATCTCATCATTTCCTAATTTTTTACTCTTACTGAATAATTACCTTCTTGAATTTTTTAGTTACTTTATCTAATTTATTTTTTTGTTAATAAAAATATTGCTATATATAAGCAAAAAGCTATAATAAATGAAAAAGCAATACTTAATTTAATAAAAAAATAAATTTAATTTTAATTAAGATATTTATTATTTTTTATAAATTATTTAAAAAAGAAGGAAAATAAAACATATTTTTCTTCTTTTTATTTCATGTAAAAGTAATGTAGTACTGATACGATTAGCATCTTTTATAAAAAAGTGGAACTGTTCCCTGCTTTCC
>CARDEQ010000076.1:0-6955 GCA_948958005.1 uncultured Clostridia bacterium | reverse complement strand
CAATCGGTTGTGACAATATAGGGTACTCAAACCATATATTTTTCAAAAAAGTGTGACATATGATTGACTAACCTTCAGGTTTTTTTATAGTTTTTGACAAATTTTTGTTGACAAAAGTTCAAAATATTAATATAATAAAAACGTATAATATTAAAAAATAGTAATAAAATGGAAAAAATAGCAAAAAGTTCACATATTATGTTTACAAAACGAAAGAAAAGTGGTATAATGGTTATATTGGAGGATACAAAGGAGAGATGGAAATAATGAATATAATTAAAAAATTGATGACTATATTAATAGTATTTTGTTTATCAGTAATGATTTTATCAAGCGGTGTTAATGCTGCTACAACGTCAATTAGTACATCAGCAAGTAAAGTAACTGTTGGGAAAAATGTTTCTATAACAGTTAATTTTGGCGAGAAGGTATCAGCAGCTCAATTTGTATTGGAGTTTGATACAAGTAAGTTCCAATATGTCTCAAATTCATTAGGAGGCACTTATAGTGATGGAACAAAACGTTTTGCATGGGTTGATGGTGGAGCAAATAATAGTGCTTCAAGTGTAAGATTTACCTTTAAAGCTAATGCATTAGGAAGTGGAAGCTTTAATATAAGTAAATTGGTTCTTTCAAATGAAGCTAATAATATTTCAAAAAATAGTGTCACAGTAACTGTACAAAAAGCTACTACAACTACAACACCAACTAAAAAACCAACACCAACTCCTACGGAAACACCAAATACTCCAGAAGATTTTTCAAAATTGGAATTATCAATATTAGAAAATGAATTGTATGATTTGGTAGAAACAGATTATACAGAGGAAAGCTGGAAAAAATTGCAAGAAGCATTAGAAAAAGCAAAAAATGCAACTACAATAGCTGAATATGAAGAAGTAAAAGCATTACTTACAACAGATACTTTGGAAATAGAAAAGTTTGAGAAAACAGAATTAAATCAATTACTAAGAGATTTAATGGGAAAATCACAAGCAGACTATACAGAGGAAAGCTGGAACGCTTTGCAGGATGCAATAGAGCTTGCAGATGAAGCAGAATTAAAGAGTGAATATGATGAGATAAAAGATGAATTAACAATAGATAGTTTAGTGGAAAGCGAAAAAAGTTTTTTTGACCCAATAGTAAATTTTTTCGAAGGGCTAGACGAACAGGAACGCATTTCACTAGCCCTAGGCGTGTGCGTTTTCATACTATTGATAATACTGATAATAGTATTTGTAATGTATAAAAAAGAGAAAAAAAGAACAAGAATAGATGCTAGAAGGTTAAAATAATAGGAGGGGTGGTGATACAATGTCAAAGGCAAAAAGAGCCAAGAATTTAGGAATATCTAAAAAGATATTATTAATACTAATCTTAATAATAATAATAATAGGGATGATAATAGGATTAGAGCCTAAAATAGGGACAACCATAGCAAGCTTAATTAGTGGTGATATAAAAGAATATGATGCAAGCAATTTTGCACAAGATATCTTTACACAAGATAATACAAAATATGTGCCAATAAAATTAGGAGGTACAGACGAAACTGTTTCAAAGTCAGATATTGAAAATGAATTTAGAAAAGCTGGAGTTTCCGTAAAAGGATATTCTTCAGATAGGATAGGTACTGGAACAGTAGTAGATACAAATTATGGTAAATATACAATATTAATATATGGAGATACTAATGGAGATGGAAGAGTAAATATATTAGATGCACAAAGAATAGTGCAGCATATTGTATATGGCGGAAATTCTACATTAACAGGTGCTAATAAAATAGCAGCTAATGTGGAAAAAGAAAAGGAGAATGAGATAAATGTTCTTGATTCAGCAAGAATCATAAAGTTTATAGTATATGGTAATTCAATTATAGATTCTATGCCTACATCAGATATTAAGAATGACCATGAAAAACCAGTTATAAAATTAAATGGTGATGATACAGTAAGAATAAATGTATCAACATCTTCAAAACCAGTTGAATATAGAGACCAAGGTGCAACTGCTGAGGATAATGTGGATCATACAGTAAATAGTAAGATAGTTACAACAAGCAATGTAAATATGGACAAGCCAGGAGAATATCAAGTTAGATATAGTGTAACAGATAGTAATGGAAATAAAGCTGATGAAGTTGTAAGAACTGTTATAGTGGAAAACTATGTAGCAGGAATTAAGATTGATACACCTCCAACAAAAGTAGATTTTGCCAAAGGTGAAGAAATTAAGTTAGATGGAATGAAGGCTTTAGCTATAATGGCATATGATGACGGACAAGAAATAGAAATACCAATAGATGAAATAGAGATTACACCAAAAGTGGCAGATACAGATAAAACTGATATAGACAGACAAAAAATAACTTTAACTTATAGAGACGTTAGTACAACACTTGATATTACAGTAACACCACATGTACCTATATTTAAAACATCAGGTGATTTCTTAGATAAGGTTGGATTAAATGATACATATACAGCGCCAATAGTAACAGCAGAGGATGACCAAGATGGAGCACCATTAAATGTAACTGTTAGCATGAGTGCTACTGCATCAGATGGAACAATTACAGATTTAGGAGAATGTACACAATCACAAATAAGCAATTTTATAGATACAAGCGAGCTTGGAACAAAATATACAATTAAATATACTGCAACTAATAAGCTTGGAAATCCTAATACTTTAACAAAGACAGTAACTGTTGTCGATGTAATAAGGAGCGTTGTGTTTGCAGCTGATTCAGAACTAGAAAACAAAAATTATTTGAATGGAGACAAAATTAGTCTAAAAGGAATTAGTGCAATAATTAATTGGAGATCAGGTGAGACTACAACACTTAAATATACAAGATTAAAAGCATATTGTGATGGTTCAGATGAGGAAAATATTGCAAAATATAATCCAAATAGTGTGGGAGCAAGTCAAACAATCACTGTAAAATATAAAACAAAGAATCCAGTAACATTAGAAGATGAAGAACATATAGTAGGAACACTTCAAATTGAAGTTTCAAAGAGACTTGAAACAGTAGTAAACACAAAATTACCAGCAAGTGTTAGTGAAATATATCAAGATGTTTGTGTTGCAAGAGTTAAAGCAGGCGATGGAGAGGAAGATATAGACAAAGATAAAATAAATGTAGATATCAGAGTGAAGGATGGCTCAACTGTTACAAATGATTTAGAGATTAAGACATGGAAGGAAAATGTTATAGATGAAAATGGTAATAAATGTGTAGATGTATTCTGTGTAGTTACAGAGCCAGCAGTTTTTGATATAACAATATCTCCATATACAGCAGCAATGGACGGATACACACCAGTCGGTACAATTACTCCTGCTTTAGTTTACTTAACTTCAAAAATTGAAGCAGAGCCTGATGCAATTAGATTAAGCACTATAAAGATGGAGGGGGTAACTACTCAGCCGATTAGATATATGACAGGTGACGAATTAGTTACAAATGTTACTTATTACCATACATATACAAATAATAGATTTACACCAAGCTCGAGACAAGTAAAAGTACCAGCAGTTAGATATAATGATTATAATATAAGTGTTGAATTTGAAAGAGTAAATTCAAATAACACAAATGTATAGAAGCAATAGATAGTAGTTATTTATCATATGAGCTATTTACAGGAGGGGAAGATCCTGTAAATGCAGCAACAGAAAATGGAAGAGTTGAAAAGATAAAAATAAAAATTCTTAAAGACTTAAATACAATAGAAACAGATGGAGCGACTATTAGAACAACATTGTCAGTTTATAGGAAAGGCACAGATCCTCAAGATACAAAAGTATCAGATCAGAAGCCAGTTGTGATTTATAATGAGCCGAAGGAAACTTTGACATTTGGAGAACTTAATAAAACAAATATAACATTGGCAATGACAAAAACAAATAGCCCAGACTATGCAGTTAAGCAAATAGACGGATTATACTACACAATGGTTCCAATTAGCTTAAGAAATCAATATCAAATGGGTCTTGAATTGACAAATGATATGCTAACTAAGGCAGTATCAGATGGCGGAATTGAAGTTGGCCATTATGATAATAATGGAAATAAGACTTCATTAGTAAAAGTGATAGGTATAATTGGAAATGGAAGCGTATTTAGTAAGGCAGAAGCTGATCAGACAATAAATTATATAGGTATTGCACCAGTAAATACAATAACTACATCAGCAGAGTTAAATAAACTAATAAACGGTGAAATAAGAGTAGAATATGGAAGAACAGGTAAAGACAGAGTAGATAATTACATTGAAACAATTAATGTAGTAACACCACCAGTTTCTAATATAACGGTTAATAGTGCTGGAGTTAATAGTATAGTATGCTATACACCAACAAAACTTGCAGAAATAAAATCAGCAACTGAAATAAACATATTACAAACAGGAAAAATTGGAATAAGAGTATCAGATGGAGCAAGGACATATGATATAACAAATGCTGGAAGACCAGAGGAGACAGGAAATGATGTAGGCTTTATTGAAAGAGAAAAGGAAGGAAGCAAAGGCATAATAGAGCTTCTATTCTGGAGTAAAAAAGACATGACTTATACTATAACACCATATATTAAAGATGTAGCAAATTCAGATGGAGCAAAAATTACTGTGGATGCAAGACATAATACAGAGGTTAACTTATTAGTATTTAACTCAAAATCTGAAACAGATTATGTTGGCTCTACTAATGGTATGGCAGTGCCTGGTGGAATAGAGACATGGGTTAATGTTAGATTTTATCATAGATATGATAAAAATAATATAGCACCTGTTAATGTAAAGGCTAAGGATATAAGTTATGAAAAACTTGTAAGTGATGCATTAGGAACTTGGTCTATAAAATCTGTATCAAATGGTTCTGCTGGTGATATAGCAGAAAGTGCGATAGTTGATAAAGTTCAGATATCTATTGGTGAAGATGTTAAGTTAGGAGAAGATTTAGAATTTAATATTAAAGTCAATAATGGTAATGGATATTATACTGAAAAGATAACTATAATAGTTGGTTCAGCAGATAAGACAACAGAGGTAAAGGTTGGAGCAGGACAGGATTCAGAAAATATGACTATATATCAAGAATTACCAGTGGGTTCAACACTAATGCCAAATACTACTGATTTATATAGAGTACCAAATGGTGATTTGATATATCACTATAAAGATATATATTATACACTAACACCAATCAAGATGAATGGAAGTGATACATCAGATAAACTTGTAAAAGAGTATATGAATGAATATGAAGACTCTAAAGACGAGGAAAATAAGATATCATTTATAGATGAAACTAATAAAGGATTATTTGGAGCAAATACGATAGTTATGCTACCATTCATAAAAGATGAAAATGGAGTAATTACTGTTGCAGAAAATGACAATGATGAGCTTTCATACATAGGAATTGGTATAAGCGACGAAAACATTAAGATGCTAGAGGATCAGTTTCAAGGTGAGGGTTCGCCAGTAGTACTTATGAAGGTTAATATATATTATACACCAGAGGGCAAAGATAAGTCAGAATGGCAACAAAGAATCAATATAAGTAAATATACAGGAACAAGATAAAAAAAGGTCTCTAAACTCAAATAAATGAGTTTAGAGACCTTTATCTTAAATATTAAAGCCCTAACTTTGTATTAGTTAGGGCTTTTTGCTATATAAAAATATTAATCTTCGTCAATGTCATTTTCTTCTTCGATTTCTGCATCTTCATTTTTCTTTTCTGAAATTATGGTGGCTATTTTGTAAATTAATTCTTTGTCTCTTGAAGAACAGTCTTCTAAGATGGAACTAAATTCAGAAGACATGTAGCTAGTTGAGTTATCTGATGCACCATTTAATATGTAACTTTCTGATGTGTCTAATACTGAACATAGCTCATTTAAACGTTTTAGATTTACATGAGTCTTTCCTGTTTCAATTCTACTTATATAGGCAATAGAAACTTTTAATTTTTCAGCTAATTGCTCTTGTGTGAATTTCTTTTCAATTCTTGCTTTTTTTAATCTTTCTCCCATTAATTTATAATTTAATGCCATAAAAATTCCTCCATTTTTATATATAAAATACTTTGTATATCTTATTATATCGCAATTATCATACCATGAAATGATAAAAAACGGAAGGCACAACGGAGTGAAAATTAACTAATATATAAAAGGAGGCCTTGTGAGAATGTTAAAAAATGGGCTGAAATGTACTACTTTGACGTATAAATCTATTTGACATATTTAGTTAATTTTTTTGCAAAATGTTGATAATTTATCTACATTTTGTATTTTTTAGAGATAATTGACATTTTAGGTAAAATGTAGTATTATAATTATGTGAAAATTCAGTAAAGGACGTTATTTGGCTTTTATCTGAAAATTAATTGAGAAGAGGAGTGTTCTTATGGAAAAGAGTTTTAGTGAGAGTTATAAGAATGCAGGAGTAGATGTTACAGCAGGATATAAAGCTGTTGAACTTATCAAAAGTAAAGTTCAAAGTACATATACAGATGGAGTTGTGTCAGATATAGGAGGATTTGGTGGGCTTTTTGCACCTAATATTAAGGGGATGAAGGAGCCAATTTTAGTTTCAGGAACAGATGGTGTTGGGACAAAACTAAAATTGGCTTTTTTACTTGATAAACATGATACTGTTGGACAAGATTGCGTTGCAATGTGTGCTAATGATATAATATGTTCAGGTGCAACACCTCTATTCTTTCTTGATTATATAGCATTAGGAAGGAATGTCCCAGAAAGGGTGGCTGAGATTGTAAAAGGTGTAACAGATGGATGTAAACTGGCTGGCTGTGCACTTGTAGGAGGAGAAACAGCAGAAATGCCTGGGTTTTATCCAGTAGATGAGTATGATTTAGCAGGCTTCTGTGTTGGTATAGTGGATAAGGAAAAGATGATTAATAGTGATAA
>CARDEQ010000075.1:1829-7010 GCA_948958005.1 uncultured Clostridia bacterium | reverse complement strand
GCAGACTCCAGTATATTCAGTATGTTATGGTACAGTAGAGAGTGTATCATTTAGATACTCTGAAAATATTATTGATAAAAATGGTGGAGGAGGAAACCAAATAACAATTTCCTGTGATATAGATGATATCAATTATAAGGTTGTATATGCTCATTTATATCCTAATTCAGCTACTGTTAAAGAGGGAGATATGGTAACTCAAAAGCAACAAATAGCTGGTGTTGGAACTACTGGATATTCTACTGGTAACCATCTCCATTTTCAAGTAACAAAAGATGGTTCCACTGTAGATGGGTTAAGTTTAATAGACTTTACCAATGATGAATCTAATAATCCATATACTATTCCAACAAATCCAAATTATGGATTGGATAATGGATTAATAACACCTTATAGATAAAGGTAATAATAAGCACTAATGGATTGAAACAAATACCATAATGGATTATTTTGCAAGTGCAAAATGTGAAATGATATCACTAGGTTTGCTGTTTTTATTTAGAAAAATGCCAAGTGTGATATCGTTTCCTTTATCCTGCTTAGAAATAGTGCTTATTTTTTATATAGTTTCAATCCATAGAAGGAGGATTATGTCACATTATTTATTAAGAATAAGAAATGAAATTTATGAAAGAATTAAATTGTTTGCTAAACAAGAAAATATAAGTATAAATAAAATGATAATCAAACTTATTTCAATAGGTATGATTACATATTTAAAAGGAGGAATGAATAGTGAAAATGTCAATAAATAAGTTAATTGCAAACGATATTATTAACTACGGAATGAATAATACATTATCAGATAATTATATTGTATCATTAGATAGTTACTTAGATGATTTTGATGAAGAATCTCAAGAATATATTCAAAATAATTTAGAAGATATAATTTCTGATATCCATGCAAATGAGAATGTTTGTGATTTAATATATGATAAAAAAGAAAAAGAATTCAATATGATTTTTTATTGGGATAATTTATTAGATGTAGTTGATCGTTTTGTAATGAAACTCTTAAAAGAAAAAAATATGGATGAAAAAGTTCAAATTCATGAGGTTAAAGAAATATCACAGGAAGTTATGAATGATGATGGTACAAGAAATTTAGCTCTTGAAAAAATAAAAAATTATAATATGGAGTATGAATTATGAAATTAAGGTATTATACTGATGCTGAAATAGAAAAATTAAAATGTAATATGTTTGTAGTAGATGTATTATATAAAAGAAGAATAGAATATGATACGGTGTTTAAATTATGGTGTGTCATGATGAGATTAAAATTCCCAGAACTAACTGGTAAACAAATTTTTGAAAGAGCTGGATTTGATATAAAAATATTGCATGATTATTTACCATATAGAAGAATAGGAGAATGGGTAAATAATTATAATAAGTTTGGATTAAATTATTTTTTACCAGAATATGAGCCTTATCATTCTTTAGAAAAACAAATAGCAGAAGTTAAAACTGATACATTTAAACTTAAACTTTTAAAAGTTGTGTTAGAAGATCTTAAGGAATTAAGTAAGGAGAATTAATGTTTAAGGAAGAATATAATTATCAGTATGATATAGATGTAAAAGTAGAATGTGAACATTGCAATAATAATTATATTAGACATGACATATTAAAAACCACTTATCCTGAAACAAAAGAAAGTTTAGAGGAAATGTATAAAAATAATTATGAAGGAGAGCCTGAAGAAGAAATGCTTCATTGCGATAAATGTGCTAGATTTATGTTTGAAACAGAAATTATTAATTTTGAGGAAACTAAAATAGAAAGGGAATATGGGAACATTGAAATTTGATAGACATATTACTATAGATGAAGAACTTCATAATAAAATTTTATTACTATCAAAAGAATCTAAACTTTCTTATTCTGAAGAAATTAGTATTTTAGTGGAGGAAGCATTATCTAATAGAGTTAAACAAGATCAACTTGATAAAATGCAAAACGATATTTTGTATGTTATTAAGAAAATAAATTTATTGTATTCATTGGTTAAACAAATGTATTCGGATTTTAATATTAATCCTAATAATATAACGGATCCTAAAAAGAGTCCTGCTTTAAGTGAATTTTTAAGAAAGGTTAAAATAAATAGGCTAGATGAGTAGTCCAAAAGTAATATTTAATTGTAGATTTACTCATGCCTTTAATAGAAAAGAAGCTCATTATACTAAAAAGCAAATTGAAGGATTAAAAAAGAAAATTGCTCGTAAATTTGATTATTTTTCTAATGAAGAAAAAAGAGTAATGAATTTATTTGAATATTATGTTGGTAATTTAACTAAAAAGGAAACTATGAATCTTGTAATTGAAAATGGTACTTATGCATCTCCAGCAGAAATAGAAAGAAGAAAGAAAAGATTTATTAGATATGCTGAAAAATCTAATCTATGGCAGGGAGTTATTAGTTTTAATAATGACTATCTGACTCAAAATATTACATTGCAAGATTTAGAACAGGAAGTAATAAAAAATGTACTTCCTCGTTTCTTTAAAAAAATGGGTTTTAAAGATGTGAATAAAATGGCTTATAATTTATCACTTCACACTGATACTGATAATCTACATATTCATTTTAGTTTCATTGAAAAACAACCTAATTATATTTATTATAATAAGAAAGTTGATTATAGGAGAAAGGGTGAACTAACTCAAGAAGAAATAGATTTTTTAAAAAATGAGGTGGTTATAGCAGTAGAAAGGAATCAATTTCTTTCTCCTATGATAACAATTACAAATGATGAAATAGAAAAGTTAAAAAAACATTTTAATCCAAAAGAAAAAAATTTTATTTTATATGATAAAAAAGATTTATTACTTGAAGAAAAAATATTAAGGGTAGGCAAGCTTTTATATCAGGAAAGAAAAAATAAATTTAAAAGAATAAAATATAATTCTTTAAAAAATGAAGAAATAAAATCTTTAATTAAAGATATAAAACAATATTTATTTACCAGTAAAGGTGAATTTTATGATGATTATGTTTCATTTAAGAATAGTCTTAATAATATTAACAATTATTTATACAATATTAATGTTGATAATAATGTAACAAAAATTAATATAGACAAAACTATTGTTGATACCAAAGAAAAATATGCCGATAATTACATTTTAAATGCTATAGTTAATCATGCTGATTATTTCTTTAAAAAAAATTCTAAACTTTATCACACTTTAAATGAGGATGATATTTTAAGAGAAATATTTTTAAAGGAATATAAAAAGAATAAGCAGCAAACAAGAGCAACTATATTAGAAAATTATTTAACTAATACTGTTAAAAATCAAAAATATAAGAATCGCTATCAAATAAGAAATGCTATTAGAAATATAAATAATGAGATGGAAGAGGCTCAAAAAGAATTTAGTAAATTATTTCAGCCAGATAATTCATATTCTAAAAAATATTAATGAGAGGAGATGGTGTTATGCCTAATTGGACTATGAATAAAATAACTTGTAAAAAATCTATTGGTGATAAAATATTAACTAAAACGGATGATGGATACAGCTTTGATTTTAATAAACTCATTCCGATGCCAGATTCAATGAATGTTCCAGCTGGATCAACAGAACATGATGCTGTTGCTAGTTATTATATATCACAGGATAAACAAGGAAGAAGAAACATTGAGGACCAACTTGAAAATAGTAAGGTCTTTTTTGATTCTAATTATTGGAAAAGATATAAAACATATATAGATGATTATATAAGAGAACCAAACAAGCTAAAACAGAAAGAAGAAAATTTCAGTGGAAAAATAAATGAATCTGATAAAATATATGGAAGTTTATCAGAGCTTGGGAAACATTATATTGATAATGTTATAAATTATGGATATTCTCAATGGTATGATTGGTGTAGTGAAGTATGGGGAACAAAATGGAATGTAGGCGATGAGGTTTCTGTTGACTATTTTCCTGAAACTGATGAATACAAAATAGAGTTTGATACAGCATGGTGTGTTCCATACGGAATTGTAGAAGAATTCAGTAAATTATGTTCTGATGAAGAGTTTCTATGGGAATATGAGAATGAAGATTATGATGGACACCATTATTTAAGAAAGCATAATGATGTAATAAATGATACTGTAATAACAAGTAAATATAAGGATGAAGGTTTTGACAATGAATAATATATATGTTAATTGTGGTGGAAGTTTAGATGTATATAAATCTAAAAAAGAAGTAATGGATTTTTTTGAGGATTGTATAATGTCTAGTGAAGGTGCAGAGCGAGATAGATATACAGAGATATATTTCTCTGTTAAAGAAAATCTAAATACTAATAAAAGGTGTTTTACTGATTATTCAGATTATGTTACTCGAGGAAATATTAATCCAGATGATCTTGATGATAAAGAAATAATGTTATTACAAAAAAATTATAATGTTACTAAAGATGATTTATACCGTTTTAGAGCAGATAGAATATTGGAAGCAAAACACAAAAGAATATATGATTTTGATTTAAAAAACTATAATTCAATAGATGGACTATATGAAAATTATATTTCTAACAAGAATGAAAAAACATTTTATATTATAGGAAAAAACATGATAACTTGCATAGATGCTAATGCAAAAGAACCAGATAAATATTGGGCAGAAGAATTCTCTATGAAAGATTATGATTATGCTAATAAATGGTTAAATGGAGATATTGAGTATGAAGATTATCTTGATTATTTAAAGAATAATAATTCCAAAAAAGAACTTGGTGTTTTTAATGAAGAAAAGTTATATTTAACTGTTGGTAGATATAGAAATAATAATACTTTATATTTGGGATTAAATACTGATAAAGGCGAAAGCTATAGTGATATAACTATTAATCTTTCGGAAAGAAAATTAAGTGATAATATTGCATACTTAACTAACGATATGTCAAATGAATTAAAAGCATTTGTTAAAAATAAAGGTATTATCAGTGAACCCTTATCATTTGTTGTTCATAATCTAGGTGAATATGAAGTTGTTTATGTTAATTTAGATAAAGTAAAAGAATATGACCCTAAAGGTTATAAAGATTCATTAGAACAAGATAATGATATAGAGATATAGTTTTTTGAAATATTCTAATTTTTAATTAAGTTAATGAAAAGATACTTGAAATTATGGTATAATAAAACAAATATTTAGTTTGTAATTTGT
>CARDEQ010000075.1:0-1819 GCA_948958005.1 uncultured Clostridia bacterium | reverse complement strand
TTTAGATAAAATTTTTACAGAAGAAAAGGTTGAAATAGACTCTAATGGAATGATGGGATTACATTATTACGGATTGATTTTTGAAGATTATTTTTCAGATTCAGTAATATCAACACAATATTTAGATATGAATGATTATTTATATACTGAATATGAACTTGAATATCATGATAATAAAAGCTTATTAGAACAATATGAAAATATTGTGGAAGATAAACGATGTAAAGTTATTGAAGCATTTTATAATATACTATATTTGAGTCATTATTCATGCCAGCAAATAAATGTACCAAGTGTTTTGAATAGAATAAAAAATTTCTTATCTAGACTAAATTTTGAAATAATAGAACAAGAACACATAGGAGTAAATATACATCAAAATAATAAGGTAGGAGAAGGATACTACTGTGAAGTTTTTAAGGTTAATAATGGTATTGTAAAGAAACAATTAAAAAAAGAACATTTGACAAACGAAAATATATGTAAGAGATTTAAATATGAATATGAAATGATGAATAAATTAAAAAACTGTAGCAAGATAGTAAAAGTTTTTGATTACAATGATACAGAAAATTCATATACTATGGAAAAATGTGATGAAGATTTATATGATTATTTAAAATCTCATGTTGATTTAGAATTGTCTAAGAAAGTAAAAATTATAAATGACATATTAGAAGCTATGAAATATGCACATGAACATAATGTTATACATAGAGATTTGCATTTAGGCAATATAATGAGGCAAAATGATGATTTTTTAATTGGTGATTTTGGATTAGGAAAAGATAAAGAGGTAATAAAATCGTTAATTACATCAGCAACTCCTAAAAATAATCATTGGTTTTTGGATCCAATAGGCTTACAAGATTTTAGACTACTTGATGAATACAGTGATATCTTTTCTATAGGAAAAATAATAGACTTTATAATGTGTAATGGTTTTGTTTCTACTAATCATATTTTTAGCCTAATTGTTTTAAAATGTACGAGCAGAGATAAAAAAGATAGGTATAGAAATATAAGTGAGATTCAGGAAGATATTAAAAAATATTTGACAGGTGAAGAAAAAATAATTAAACAAGAAGAAATAAATAGAAAAATTGGAAATGGAACATTTGATTTAGAAGTACAAGAATATTTAATAAAACTTGTTGATACAAATAAATTATGTAATTATATCGTTAATCAAAAATGTCAAAATATATATAAAATAATATTAAAATTGGATATTGAACAAAGAATTAAAATTGCAAAGGAAATATTAGACAATTATGCTTCTGCAACAGGATATAATGGTTGGAGTAATTATTCCCTGTTTGGAAGATTGGCATATAATTTATATATAAATGAAAAAGATAATAATATAAAGCTTATATACGATCAAATATTAAAGGATTGTGCAGAAATTAGGTTTGATATAAAGGATTTATATGACCAATTAGTATAAACAATTTCCTAATAAAAGTATTTTTATGAAGAACTAAGAAATAATAAAGTAAAAGAATATATTTGTAGAGCAAATCTTATTTAAGAAATGCTTTTTCTTTGGTATAATATTCTAAATAACTTTGGAGGTGTAAAGATATGGAATGTTCAAAATGTGGAAAAACTTTTTCTTATAAATTGGTTGGTACTGTATATCCCGGATGTAAAACCAGCGAAGATATAAATTGCCCATATTGTAATAATAAGTGTGGTAGTGTAATGACAAGCCAATTTGTTGAAACTACAAAAGAAGAAAACGAAATTACTAAAAATCCTAAGAAATTAATAATTGAGCAAGAAACTGAAATGATGGAGGATATGACAGAAGGAC
>CARDEQ010000074.1:0-7093 GCA_948958005.1 uncultured Clostridia bacterium | reverse complement strand
CAATAATGAAATTTAATGTACTTGCGATAATTTTTATTATCATATTTTCGTTTACTTTGGCACCAAAGACATTGCAAAATGACACTTATTATACAATTAGTATAGGTGAGCATATTATGGAAAATGGATTAGATAGAGAAGATCCATTTGCATGGACAGATTTAAAATACACATATCCGCATTGGTTATATGATACTCGGTACTTATCTTGTATATAATATGTGGGGAATGAACGGAATTTATATTGTTACAGGACTTTTGGCATCACTACTCGGAGCTTTAATTTATATAACATGTGTTAAGGTAAATAAGAATAATTTATTTTCTTTTGCACTAACAATAGGTGTAATGTTTTTAATGACAGACTTTATAGCAGCTCGTGCACAGCTAGTTACGTATATATTATTTGTACTTGAGATGTTATTACTAGAATGCTTTATAAGCTCGAAAAAGAAGAGATATATAGCTGGGCTCGCAATTATTGCATGCTTAATTGCTAACTTACATGCTGCTGTTTTCTATGTATTTTTTATATTACTTCTTCCATATATAGCAGAATACATCATAATTGTAATAAGAGATTCCTGCTTCACATATAAACTGCAAATAAAAAGATTAAAAACAAAGATAGATAAAGCAGTAAAAAAAGAAGAACCGCAAGAGAAAATAGAAAAATTACAAATAAAACTTGAAGGAATTGAAAAAAGATTTGAAAGGCATCAGGAAAATGCAAAAAGAAGAGAGGAAAATCCTTATAGAATAAAATTAGTAAGAAGAGATGCTGTAAAATGGATAATTATTGCCTGCTTACTATTCTTTGCCATGGGACTTTTGACTCCAATTGGGGACGAGCCATATACTCATATATTTAAACTATTATCAGGAGATACAACAGCTAGTATATCAGAGCATCAACCATTAGTGCTATATGGAAATACAGATGTAACAATAGTAATTGTAATGCTAATTGGACTATTAGTTTTTACAGATACAAAAATATCCCTAAAAGATGCTTTTATGATAGCTGGACTTTTGATACTTACATTTTCAGCGAGAAGACAAATATCATTGCTTTTAGTTATAGGAGTATTTTCAGTATCAAAACTAATTTGCGATTTCGTTGCAAAATATGATAAAACTGGGACAGACGAATTTACAAAAATGATGGTGACTTGGAGGGGCAAGGTTTTAACGCTTGTAGTATTGGTCATATGTGCTTTTGCAATGCTTAAGAGTAAAGAAGGACATCAATATATAAATGATACTCAATATCCAGTAGAGCTTGCAAACTATATGCTAGAGGAGAAGGAAAAGGGAGCTTTAGACTTTGAGACAATGCATTTATATAATGACTATAATTATGGAAGCTACTTATTATTTAGGGATATACCAGTATTTATTGATTCACGTGCAGATCTTTATTCTCCAGAATTTAATGAGGAATGTAAGATTTTTGATGATTATATGGATATTTCAAGTATTTCAGTTTACTATGAAGATAAGTTTGAGCAATATGAAATAACACATGCAATAACATATTCAAATTCAAAATTAAATATGTTTTTAAGCAGAAATGATAATTATAAAGAATTATATAAAGATAAGTATTTTACATTATATGAAAGGTTAAATGTAAATCAGGATAATGGTTAAGAATGAATATTTAATAGAAGAAGCTTTAGAGGGTATGAGATTAGATAAGGCAATTACAACTCTTGATAAAGAGTTATCAAGAATGGCAGTTCGGAAGGCTATTAGAAGAAGGAAATATTAAGGTAAATCGGAAAAGCTCAAAAAGCCTCATATAAAGTACTTAAGCGGAGACAAAATTAATCTTACAAAGCATCCTCCAAAGGAAGCAAATATATTGCCAGAAAATATACCACTTGAAATTTTGTATGAAGATAATGATATAATTGCTATAAACAAGCCAAAGGGATTAGTTGTTCATCCGGCAAACGGTAATCCTGATGGAACACTTGTTAATGGAATTATGAGTATATGCAAGGGGTCTCTTTCTGGAATTCGGAGGAGAAATTAGACCACGGTATTGTACATAGGCTAGATAAGGATACCTCAGGAGTTTTGATTGTTGCAAAAAATGATAAAGCACACATTAATTTAAGTGAGCAAATCAAAAATAGAGAAGTAAAAAAGATATATACAGCTTTAGTTAGAGGTATTATCAATGAAAATGAGGCTACAATAGATATGCCAATTGGAAGAGATATAAAAGATAGAAAGAAAATGGCAGTAAATAGGAGGCGGAAAAGATGCAATAACACATTTTAAGGTAGTAAAAAGATATGAAGGATTTACACTACTTGAAATAAAGATTGATACTGGAAGAACACATCAAATAAGAGTACATATGGCAGAGATTAAACACCCAGTTGTAGGAGATATAGTTTACTCTAATGGAAAAAATCCTTTTGGAGTTATTCGGTCAAATGCTTCATGCAAGAAGTATAGAATTTGTACATCCCACCATTGGAAAGAATTTAAAAATAGAAGCGCCTTTGCCTGAGTATTTTGAAGAAGTGCTAAAGGTTTTAAAGTAAGAGTAAAGGATTAATGAAAGCTGCAATTTATAGAGATAGGATGTGATTAAATTTGGAGGAGAAAATCAGACTTCAGAAGTTTTTAGCAAGTCATGGAATTGCATCAAGAAGAAAATGTGAGGAGTATATAGAAGAAGGTCTAGTAGAGGTCAATGGCAGGCAGATTTTTGAGCTTGGGACAAAGATAAATCCTAAAGTAGATGTTGTAAAGTTTAAAGGCAAACTTATTGAAAATAAGGAAGAAAAATTTGTATATATATTGCTAAATAAACCAATTCGGCTATGTTACAACAGTAAAAGATCAATTCAAAAGAGATACAGTACTTGATTTAGTTAAAGTGAGGCAAAGGGTAGTGCCAGTTCGGAAGGCTTGATATGTACACATCTCGGAGCGATAATACTAACAAATGATGGAGAGTTTGTATATAGAATTACACATCCTAAGCATGAAATCACAAAAACATACACAGTTACATTAGGACGGAGAAATTCAAAATGAAGAAATAGAGAAATTAAGAGAAGGCGTAGATATAGGCGACTACGTAACAAGACCAGCAGAGGTAAAAATTCTAAAAATAGATAAAGAAAAAAATATTTCCAGACTTGAAATAAAGATACATGAAGGAAAGAATAGACAGGTTAGAAGAATGTGCGAAGGCCTTGGAAGGAGTGTAAAAGCACTCCATAGAACTAAAATTCGGAAGCATAGATGTAAAAAGCCTAAGATTAGGGGAATGGAGATATTTAACAAATAAAGAGATAGACTGCTTGCAAAAATAAAAAAAAAATAGTATAATTTAATATATACGAAAGAAAGCGAGAGAAAAAAAGTGGAATACAAAAGATATAATATATCTGAAGCTAGCCTTGAAGAAGGCATGATAGTAAATGGAAGGGTAAAGACCATAAAGCCATATGGAGTATTTGTTGAAATGGAAAATGGTATAAGTGGATTACTTTATATTGAAGATATTTGTATATCAAGAATAAAGTCACCTTTTGAAAGATTTAGTGTAGGACAAGAAATTCAAGTTAAGGTAAAAGATATAGATAAAGAAAATAATAGAGTATCATTTACATACAAAGAACTTCTTGGAACTTGGGAGGATAATATAAAAGATTTTAAACAAGGAACAGTAGTTAAGGGGATTGTAAGAGATACAGAAAAATCTAAAAATGGAATATTCATTGAATTAAAGCCAAACCTAGTAGGTCTTGCTGAATATAAAGAAAACATCGAATATGGGCAGGATGTGAATGTTTATATTAAAAAAATTATTCCAGAAAAGAAGAAGGTAAAATTACTGATATTCGACGAATAAGGAGGAAATAAAAATGGTAGAAGATGGAAAAATTGAAGCAAAAAAATCGCCGTTTGCATTAAGAGATGGAGAAATTAAAACTTTTGATGGAAAAGATGGATATGTTTCTATGAACCAAATTGTTCAAAAAATCAATTTAGGGCATATAAACGAATTACATTTTGCAATTGTTGAATTAGTAAATGAATTTGAATTTATTACATCAAGACAATTATGCCAAATGTTAGACCATAAAGGAATAGAATATAAGTCACAAGATAAGCTTAATAACAAGTTAGAGCAGCTGGTTAAATCAAAAATTCTAACAAGATATTATTTCACATCAGAAGATGGAAAAGGTATTTACAGAATATATTGTCTAGAGAAAATGGGAAAATATTTACTTACATCAAAAGAAATAGAATGTAAATGGCAGCAATCAGATAATACAAAACCAGTTGCTATGATTAAAAAAAGATTAGCTGGAAACCAAGTTATAATTGCATACTTAAATAAAGTTAAAGCATTTGATGAATATACAGTTAAACCAAGCTTGACTGCTAAAACTTTAGGCAAAACTTTTAGAGCATCAGGTGGAGGAGTAAAGCTTTCTAAAAATTCTAAATCTATTACTTTTATATTTGAAGTAATCAGAAGAGAAGATGATTGGAAAAAGAAGTTAGTTGACAAAATGAAGATGTACAAAGATTTCTATGAAAATTTTGTACCAATGGACTCAGGATTTCAAACCCTTCCACAATTAATAATAGTAGCAGAAGACGAAATGCACACCAAGGAAGCTTTTAAAGAGATTGTAACAAATAATGTTGAGATTTCAAAAATAAAGCTTTACTTTACAACAGACCTTAGACAAATTGAAGAATCTTTGAGCAAAACGTTAATAGAGTTTAAATTAGATGAAGATACTAATAAATATAAAACAGAAGACGTGGAATTAAAATTATTAGATTAAAATATAGAAAGCGGTGAAAAAGCTTGAAATACGTTGATAAATTATTGAAAATATTAAAAACAGATAGAAATACTTTTTTCACTTATCTATTTACAATGTTTACAATATATATTGCGATAGATAGAATAGTGGAAATGTTATTTTTGATATTTACAGGAATAGGAGTATCATATTGGGGTCCTTTAACCTATACACTTGCACTTGCATGCCCAGTATTTGCATTCCTGTTTTCAGGCTGCTCAAAATATGCAGAATCAGGTAAATTTAAGCTTACAATAATATATATGTATGCAATAGCACTTTATATAATTGCAATATCCATGTTTACACAATGGCTAAATGCAGCACTTTGGATGGCATTTATGTCGATTCCAAATTATGTAGAAATAGTAACACAGTATACAAGCCTTATAAAACCTGCATTTCAAGCTGTTGCTGTATATATACCACTTACAACCTTCTTTTCAGTATTTTGGTGGTGCTATGCAAAGATTGCGGATACAAGAACAATAAAGGAATCAATATGGGATTATACAGGTATAGATTTATCTAAAAAGACAACTCAAGAGGGTGCATATAGCTTAGAAAATATCATTTCTAAAGATAAAGAAACAGGAAAAGCAGTTAAGATATATGATAATAGAAGAGCAGACCCAATGCTAATTTGTGGACCTTCTGGCATGGGAAAAACAGCACTTCTTCTAGAGCCAATGCTTGCACGAGACATGGAAAAAAAATATTTCTTGAAGGAGGCATCAAAAGAGATTGGATTTACAGCATTAAAGACTGGTCTTGCAGTATTGACATGCCCTTATGCAAATAATTATATAAATGAAAATTTTAATTTAAATATGTTAGAACCAGTTTCAGGAAAAGAGAAATTATATAAGGCTTACTTAAATAAGTTAATATATTGTGAAGCTCCAAAAATAATATATAAAAACATAGGAATGACATTCATTTCACCAGATTATGAATCAACAGATAGAATGATAGATGTAGCAAAGAATTTTAATTTAAAAGTTAATATAATTGACCCAAGTAGTAATGAATCAATTCGGCATAAACCCATTTGCATATGGAGACGATGGAGAGGTTGCAGGAGTTATTTCGTCAATTTTATCAAGTATGTACACAGTATCAAAGCCAGAACAAGACCAAGCATACTTCCAAAACTCAGCAGAACAAGCAGTAGAAAACTTAACAATACTTTTAATGGAAATGTATCCAAGGTTGAATAATGGATTATTACCTAATTTAGAGGACATGCTTGATATGCTAAATGATTTTGATTTAGTAGCAGATATGTGCAAGGAACTTGAAAAAGACCCAGAGCTTACAGCAAAACATAAACTTCAATTAGGATATTTTAGAAAACATTTTTATAAGGATGCAGTAATGAGACCAGACACAGAAAGATATGTACATTCAGCAATAACACAATTAGATGGATTATTAAGAATACCAGGATTAAAGAATGTATTATGCAATAGAAGTAATAATATTAATTTTGATACAGCACTTGAAGATGGAGAAGTTACAATTGTTTGTACAAGAAGAGGAGACTTAGGAACAAAACTTCAAAAAACTTTTGGATTATTCTTCTTACTTTCAATGCAAAGGTCAGTCATTAAAAGACCAGGCTCAGAGCAATCAAGAATACCTCATATCTTGTATATAGACGATTCAGCAGAGTTTGTATGTACAGAAACTTTAGGAATGTTTACAGTATATAGGAAATATAAGGTTGGAACAGTTGCAACTGTTCAAAACTTAGAACAACTTGATACAAGCACTGCATCAAGAAAGACAATACTTTCAAATTGTACAGCAAAAATTGTATTTGGTAACTTAACACCAGAAGAAAATGAATTTTGGTCACAAGAATTTGGAGATAAGAGAGACTGGCTATACAGCCAAGATATGAGCATCAAGGGTGAAGGCTCAGGAGATCAATTCTTAATGGGAGAAGGAACTGCAAAGAGTGTATCTTATGGTGATTATAAAGGTGTTAGATGGGGCTGGAAAAAGAACTTCGAGCTTGGAAAAATACAAGCACTTAAATTCAAAAACTGTGCCTTCAAATATAAAGACGATAAGGGTAAGAGCTTCGTTGGTGTTGCAGTACTAGACTTTATGGAGTCAAAATACAAAGAGCCACACAAAGTAAAAGAGTTTGATTTCACAAAATATCAAACAGGAATAGTAAATGAGACAGTAAAACACAGCAAAAGTAATAAATTCGATCCAAAAAAAAT
>CARDEQ010000073.1:0-7113 GCA_948958005.1 uncultured Clostridia bacterium | reverse complement strand
TCTTTAAAAATTTCTGCTTTTTCTTCGCTTGTGATAATTTTTCCATCTGTTTCATCCCCTGCTGCTTTAACTATTGTTGCCATTCCTGTTATTATTAATATTATCATGGTTATTATTAGTATAATTTGTTTTTTTGTTTGCTTCTTTTCCATTCTTAGCCTTCCTCCTTTCCTCTATATTTTCCTCAAAACTCTCTTATTTATCTCATATGCTCCAAGAGCAAATATTGCAAGAACTACTAGCACTATTCCTCCATAGAATAGTATTCCTCCTGTTTTTACTGCAATAATTACATCTGCTTTTCCGAAATCGTCTTCAGATGTGTTTTTATTTCCTGGTGTTGAGTCTATATCTTTAAGTCCTAAGTCGTTTGAAACCTCAGCAAGTTCTGCTGTATTGTTTGAAAGTCCAGTATTTTCATTAGTCATTGTCTTTGTTAGTATTAAAGATAATTCTACTGTCTCACCTGGCTTTATTTCTTTGCCTGCAAGTGATGTATTATATAAATCACCCTTTGTATCTTGATACCACTCTGGGTTCATTGTAGAGCTAAAGTTTAAATCTTTTGATTTATAATCTACTACCTTATTTACATATCCACTTACAGCACCTTCATTTGTTACTTTAAATATATATGTTATTGCAACAACTGAACCTGCCATATTTTTTTCCTCGATTTGTACTTGTGCAATAGCTTCATTATTAAACTTATAACTCTTTACTCCCTTTTGATTGCTTACTTGTACTAATGCAATTCCTTTTTCTAATTTCATATCAAATTTTGGACTATTTACTAATCCTAAATCCACATTATATGAATTTGAACTTACTGTTATTGCATTTGTTGCTGCATAATATCCTGTCCTTCCATTTATAGTCATATTTACTTTTATTGCATCTGAATTCATGCTTGAATCAATTCCATCTGCTTGATATTTGGCAATATCATACGCTTTTTCATCATATTCAAATGCTACTATATATCTACCTTGTGCTACATCAAAGAAGGTATATGCTCCATTTGCGTTTGTTGTGGTTTCTTTAACTTTTGCATTGTTTGTACTGTTTAATAAATATACTTTTATTCCCTCTAATAATCTTTCGCCACTATCTCTTTTTCCATCATTATTCTCGTCTACCCAAGCTACTCCTGAAATTCTATAAGTTTTATTTGGGTCAGGTGTTGCATTTGGGTCATCTGGATCTATTGTTGGTGTCGGAGCTGGCTCTTTTCCAACTAATATAAGTGTAAGATTTTCTGCCTTCTCTGTAACTGATTGTCCTTGCACTGACACTTCATTTATAATTTCCTTTGTTGAAGTCTGAGTATTAGCTTTTGCTACAATATGTGCAGTTAATGTTTCTCCTGCTGCTAGTGATGTTTGGAAGCTTATTAAGTTTCCTTTTTTCTCAGTACTTTGGATTAGCTTTCCAGCTTTTGTATAATAGTACTTTTGGAAAACTAATTCGTTTGGTAATTTGTCTATAATTGAAACTGTTGTCGTACTACTTCCTAAATTTTTAGCTGTTATGACAAATGTTACCTCTTCTCCTCCTGTTATATACCCATCTGACATTGTACTTGTTTGTGATATACTAAAGCTTTCTCCTTTTACTTTTCTTGATACTATATTACTTGTGAATGTTCTAGCTCCTCCTTCGAAGGTTGCACTAAGTTGTACATTTACATCTCTTTCTGACATTCCTTTTGGTAATTCTTCTGTTTCTAAGTTCCATACTATTCCTGTGCCATTAAATTCTTCAAATCTCCAGGTTATAGTTTTTGTGTTTTGGTCATATGCTCCATTTTTATTTGCATCTAAAAATTTCATTCCCTCTGGTACTTCACATGTAACCACAACATTATTTAAAGCTTCTGAAGTATTTTTTCCTATTGTTGCTGAATATTCCATTTTAGAGCCTTTTCCTAAAGGTCCTGCCATTCCTGATTTTACCTTCATTATTATTCTATTTTCAGTAACTTCTGTTATTGTGCTTGCAAATTCATTTGAAGAAAAGATATCATTATATTCTTCTGCTTTTGCTGTTACACTTAACTTTATTTTATTAGCATTTTCTATTGCTACACTTGTATATGCTGCTGTTCTTACATTGAAATATAATTCCTTTGTTTCTCCTGGCTCTATTATTTTCACTTCTGAATTTATTTCTTTTATACTTGTATCAATTTGATCCTTATCGTCTACATAGTATGTATTTTCTGGTATTTTTGCAGTTACTGTTACATTTTCTGCAATATGGCTCGATTCGTTTGTTACCTTAACTGTAAATCCTATTGTGTCACTTTCTTCTACTGCTCCATTGTTTGCTAAAGGTCCTGCTTGTGTTTTTGCTGTAAGCTCTAGCTTTAAGCTTGGTCCTTCTCCTGTTGAAAGTCCTGCAATTCCTGCCTCCATATTTTCTCCGTAATCTTGGTAATATACTGAGAATGCTCCATATGTATCTTCATTGTGTTCAAGATTTGCTGGAATTTGAACATTATATGTAAAGCCTACACTTTCTCCTGTTTCAAGTGCTTGCTCTTTTAAATCTATCATATATGATTTTATTTCTGTCAATGAATTTGGATCCTCTGTCCATCCATTAGCACTATTATTTAAGTCTTTATTTGCTTCTCCATTAGCACTATAATATACCTTTACATCTTCCTTCGCAACTCCTGATGTTGGGACAATTGTGCTTACAGGTTTTGCACTGAATGTACTGCCTAAGTCTTGTCCTGTTCTAATTGATTTATTTCCGGCAAATGGTGTTCTACCTAAAATTTGTATATTGTCGCAGGTATAATCATAATTGTTTATTACTGTCATATTTACTTTTGCTGTTTTTTCATTTGAAGCTGTGTCTATTTCTCCAACTTCCTTCTTGCCACTTATTGATGTTGCTACTTCATTTTTATCATTGTAATTTGTGATTTGATTTACTGTTACCATTCCTGTTGGTGCAGTAAAACTCATATCTGTTTCAAATGTAGTTACATTCTCTTTTGAATTTTCATTTTTTACATTTAATATAACTTTTTCTGTTTTAGTTGGTGTTAATTCATTTACTTTAATATCTGCATTCATAACTAAAGTCGCACCTTCTGTTATTGCAGTATCATTATATCCTTTTTGTTCTCCCTCAAGTGCAATTGTAATAACTAAGCTTCCATTTGCATTTTTATATATTCTTGCATTTGTTAGTTTTAATTCTTTTTCATATAGAAGCTTCACATTTTCTATATCTATTTTCTCCACATAGCTTGGCAATACTATTTCTATACTTGGATTTTTATATAGTAAGGAATTTGCCTCTGTTGTTTTTAATACTACTCTTAATTCTACTCCTTGGTTGGTTACTACTGTTGATAAGTTTTGTTTACTTAATTCTAATTTTGCAGCAGTTCTTGGATTTTCCAGCTTTATTGTTTTTGTCTCAGCTCCTGTAATTATCACTGCATCATCCTTATATATGCTTGTAGTTAATTTTACTTTATATTCTGAGAATTCTTCTAATTGTGTTTTTGAATATTCTAATGGCTTTATCTCTCTTGTATTTTCTATTTTTAATATTCCTTCTATAACTGGCCTGCTTGCCTCAAATGTTATATTCTCTGCTTTTTCTCCAAATTTATATTCAGTATTATCCTTATTTAATGTAGTAATTACTTCTCCATTATTGTTATAAACCTTGATATATCCTTCTTCTCCTAAGATTTCCACTAGGTTTTCTTTTCCTATTTTTGTGTATGTATAATATGCATTTGATGGAAAGATGTTTCCATTTCTGTCTGCATAGCTCACATCGTCTTTAAATACTATTTTGTCGACTAACTCGCTAGCTCCAATATTTAAGCTTAATGTATCTGTAAAGCTTGTCACTTTTCCATTCTCTTTAAGCATGTATCCTTTATATAACTCATTTGTTGATAAATCTAAATTTAATGTAACTATATCTCCAATCTGTTCTTTTAATTCCAAATTTTCACTTATATTTGATTTAGCTGTTTTTTCACTTCTTCCATAGTAGGTTATTTCTGAATTTGCATTTAGCTTTAATTTTGCACTTTCTGTTATAGCTTTTTCATCATATATATAAGTAATCATTATTTCATCTTGTACATTTTTTCTCCAAGAAAGAATTTCATTATCATTTTGAAGTGTTAATAAGATTTTTCCATTTTCAATTCTATATTCATCTTTTGTGAATACTTTTGATGCTTTACCATTGCTTGCCTCTTGTGTTCTTGCAGAAACTGATATTGTTTTAGGCTCTATATTATTTATTTTAGGAATTTCTATTTCTAACTTTGTTTGTTTTATTGGTAACTTATTATCTATTAATTTAGATTTGACTAAAGTCTGAAGTATCACACCTTTACTTCCACCTACATTGTATGTTACATATTTTGAAACTTCTCCTAAAAGTGCACTTTCTGCTGTTCCATCAATTGAAGTTTCAATATTTATAGTTTTATCTATTTTAACTTCTTTTCCTTTGTTATTTACATATATTCCTTCTAATCTAACATCTGCTGTTTTTACTAAATCACGAGCATTAAAACTAGAACCAGCCTTTATTTTGATTGGCACCTCTAAATTAACTGCTTCATTTTTTGCTATTTGATTTAATACTATTACATTTTCATTTGAAGAAATACTTTGAATTTTCTCAAGGTTTTCTTTGTTTTCTTTTATGCTAAAATTAGAATTTTCAATTTTTATTCTTGCAGCTGTAAGATAACCTTCTCCAAGTTTTAGGCTTAAGCATAATTTTGTCTCCTCTCCTTGAGTGATTATCTTGCTATGTACATTTTGCTCATTTTCTTTGAAATATGCATCAAATTCTAGTTCTGTTTTGCTTATGCTTGTCTCTTGCTGTTCTAGCTTTGGACTTGCAGCATAGATTTCATTTGTGTATATTCCAAGAAGTGCTACGTTTGCAAAAGATAGTGTGAATGCTAAAAACGCAGCTAAAATTTTTGTTACAATTTTTGTGTTCATAGAAACTTCCTCCAATTCTTTACACATATACTATCATTATACAAGATTTTTCTCGATTTTTCAATGCTTTTTCGCAAATTTCTTTATGTTAATTTTTGCTTTTTTAGGGAGTTTTATCGTTTTATATAATATATAGTATTTTACTATACTATTTTACACGATTTTTGTATTTTTTCAAGTGTATAATTTTTGGCCTGACAAATTCAGCCAAAATCAATTTACGGAAGCTAGTTCTAGTATTTATGAGATTTTTATTAAATTTTCATTACTTTTTTATTGCTATTTTTTTACATTTTATAGCTTTTCCTAGGGATAAATAGACTTTATAGGTTTAAATTCTATGATAAAAGAAGTAATACAAGAGCTATAAATAAAAAGCTGTCTTGTACTCCCTCATTATAAAGGAAGAAAATTAAAGCAACGATTAAAATATCATCGAAGTATAGCTTGATACCAAAAATTTCGAAAATCGCATCTTCATCGCTATTTCTAGTATCTGGTCGTTTATCTTCTTGAGCTTTATCTTGAATGGCTCTTTCACTGCTTGCAACATTATGTCCGGCTTCTTTTTTGGGAGCTCTCATTCTATAATTATCACTTGCATTGTATGGAACACCTCTATACCTTTCTCCCGTATAATAATAGGGGCGTCTAGAATATGGGAAAAACTCCATTACTTCTTTGCTTCACCTCCAGTGTTATTAAAAGCTTCTATGACTTTGCTCATACTAAATAACTTTATGTATTGATCAATTTTCTCTTTTCTACTTTCTTTTAGATAAGGTTTAAGAGATAAAAGTAAGTTAGCTCTCGGGTCACTTCCGCTTCCTTTCATTTTATCCATGATAGTTTTCATCTTCATGATTGTTTCAAAATCTATCTGAGGAGCATTCTCATCTATATTTTGCCCTCCGCCTCTTTCTTCAGCATTACCCTCTTTATTGTTGTTAGAAAGAGAAGACAATATATTTTTCATTTCATCTGGTATATTTCCTTCATTTACCATATTACTAAACTTGCTAAAAAGCTCAGACATGTCTTCATTATTCACTATAAATCCTCTCCCCCTTCTTTAATATTAAATAATTATCTATTTCCGCCATTCATTTGATTATTAAACTTTTTCATAATTTCTTCTTTATCTTTGGAATTAAGCATTTGAGAAACCTGTGCCATTCCTTTTTCTATATCCTTTTTATCCATTTTAGAAATCATATTCATAAGCTGATTCATATCAAAATTATTCATTTAGCAATCCTCCTCTTTTATTTATATATATAATATATGCATTCCCTCTTATAAATGTGACAATTTTAAATTAAAGAACACAAAATAACTTTGCTAACAATTATATTCAAAAATGACCATGAATTGTTAAGTTTTTTACTAACAATTCATAGTCATTTCAACTATTAAGTAATCCTTTTATATTTTATTCTAAAACAATTTCATTATCTTTTATATATGCTCTTGTTTTAATATCTTCATAAAATTCCTCCTCTGGCACTTCCTCTTCTTTTTTAGATTTCTTTTTCTTTTTATCATTTTCCTCCTCTGGCTCCTCTTCAAAAATAGGCATTTCTTTTTCCTTTACGATATTTGCAATTCTAATCTGTGTTGCATCAATCTCATTTGCAATTATCATAGCTTTTCTATTTCCTTTAGCACCTGCATGCGCAAGCCCCCTCAAGGTTCCAAGTATTATTATATGTTCTTCTGCAATAACCTCTGCACCAGCATTAACATCTCCAATAATAACAAGACTTCCTTTAAATTCTACTCTTTTTCCAGACCTTAAAGAGCCATCCACAACTTTAGTAATAGTTGCTTCTATATCTCTTTCAAATCCATGTGTAATATTATGAAGTCCTAACTCCACTTTATCTTTTTGTTCTTCTATATTTTCTACTTCTAGACTATGTTTTCCAACTTCCATCTTTTTCTTCCCTTCTTTAACTTAAGTCTTAGCAATGATTTTACTATATTTTTTTGAGAAAGTCAATATTTTACTTTAGTTTGACATTTCAGTTATTGAAGGTTAGTCAATCATATGTCACACTTTTTTGAAAAATATATGGTTTGAGTACCCTATATTGTCACAACCGAT